>NZ_LJPA01000031.1:0-100063 GCF_001414035.1 Frankia sp. ACN1ag
AGCGGTCTGCGGTCGTTGGCGCCCGCCGACGGTCTCGCCCTGTTCGACGCCGCCGGCACCCTCCACCAGCCGCTGCTCGTCCCCGCCGCCCTCGACCTGGCCGCGATCCGCGCCCAGTCCGTCCAGCGCGGCGTGCCGCCGCTGCTGCGCGCCCTCGTCCCCCCGGTGCGGCGCGCCGCCGGTGTGGGCGTCGGAACGGCTGCCGCCGGCGGTTCGTCGCTCGCCCGCCGGCTCGCCGAGCTGGCGCCGGGCGACCGGCAGGCCGAGGCGCTCGCCGCGGTGCGCCGCGAGATCGCCGCGGTGCTCGGACACGCCAGCGCGGACGGCATCGCCGCCGACCGGGCGTTCAGCGCCCTCGGCCTGGACTCGCTGACCGCCGTCGAGCTGCGCAACCGGCTGAACACCGCCACCGGCCTGCGCCTGCCCGCCACCCTCACCTTCGATCATCCCACCCCGGACGCGCTGGCCGCCCATCTCGTGACGACCCTCGCGGCCGCCGACGACGCCCGCCCGGCCGGCACCGGTGCCGGCGCCGGCACCGCGCCCGCCGTGACGGACGAACCGATCGCCATCGTCGGGATGGCCTGCCGCCTGCCGGGCGGGGTCACCACACCGGAGGAGCTCTGGGAGCTGGTTGCCGAGGGCCGGGACGCGATCAGCGCCTTCCCGACGAACCGCGGCTGGGATCTGGAGCGGCTCTACGACCCCGATCCGGACGCGGCCGGCACGTCCTACGCCCGCCACGGTGGCTTCCTGCACGACGCCGCCGACTTCGACGCCGAGTTCTTCGGCATCTCCCCCCGCGAAGCCCTCGCCACCGACCCCCAGCAACGCCTCCTGCTCGAAACAAGCTGGGAAGCCATCGAACGCGCCGGCATCGACCCCACCACCCTGCGCGGCAGCACCACCGGCGTCTTCGCCGGCGTCATGTACCACGACTACGGCACCCGACTGCGCGAGGTACCGCCGGAGCTGGAGGGCTACCTCGGCACCGGGATCGCCGGCAGCGTGGCTTCGGGGCGGATCTCCTACACGTTCGGCTTCGAGGGACCGTCGGTCACCATCGACACCGCCTGCTCGTCGTCCCTGGTCGCCCTGCACCTCGCCGCCCAGGCGCTGCGCAGCGGCGAAGCCGACCTGGCGCTGGCCGGCGGCGTGGCCGTGATGGCGACGCCCACCGAGTTCATCGAGTTCTCCCGGCAGCGCGGCCTCGCCCGCGACGGGCGGTGCAAGGCCTTCGCCGCCGGCGCCGACGGCGTCGGCTGGGCCGAGGGCGCCACCATGCTCCTCGTCGAACGGCTCTCCGACGCCCAACGCCACGGCCATCCCGTGCTCGCCGTGGTCCGCGGCACCGCGGTCAACCAGGACGGCGCCTCCAACGGTCTGACCGCGCCGAACGGCCCGGCCCAGCAGCGGGTCATCCGCGCCGCCCTCGCCGCCGCCGGCCTCGCCCCGGCGGACGTCGACGCGGTCGAAGGCCACGGCACCGGCACGCCGCTCGGCGACCCCATCGAGGCCCAGGCCATCGTCGCCACCTACGGCCGCGAGCGGCCCGCCGACCGACCGCTGTGGCTCGGCAGCCTCAAGTCCAACATCGGCCACACCCAGGCCGCCGCCGGCGCCGCCGGCATCATCAAGACCGTCCTCGCGATCCGGCACGGCACCCTGCCCCGCACCCTGCACGTCGACGCCCCCAGCCCCCACGTCGACTGGACCGACGGGGACGTCGCGCTCCTCACCGAACCCACCCCCTGGCCCGACACCGACCGGCCGCGCCGCGCCGCCGTCTCCTCCTTCGGCATCAGCGGCACCAACGCCCACGTCATCATCGAACAGCCCCCCGCGGACGCGGACACCCTCGCCGCCGGTCCGGCCCAGGCCGACGCGGACCGGGCAGAGGCGGACCGGGCAGAGGCGGGCGGTCCCACGACCGGGCCAGGAGATCCGGGAGCCGATGGAGGCGCGGTCGAGGCGCTGCCGGTACTGGTGCCGTTGTCCGCGCGCAGCCCCGAGGCGCTACGCGACCAGGCCCGCCGCCTGGCCACCCACCTGCGCACCCGCGACACCCGCGACTCCGCCGACACCGTCGACATCCGCGACACCGGGCGGGTACCGCTTCCGGCGCTGGCCCGGGCGCTGGCGACGCGCACCGTGTTCCCACACCGCGCGATCACCCTCGCGACCAGCACCAAAAGCCTGCTCGCCAGCCTCGACCNCCTCGCCGACGGCCAACCCGACCCATCCGTCATCACCGGATTGGCCGGGACGGGCAAGCTCGCCTTCGCCTTCTCCGGCCAGGGCAGCCAGTACCCCCGCATGGGCCACGCGTTGTACACCACCCACCCCGTCTACCGCCAAGCCCTCCACGACGCCGCCGACGCCCTGGCTCCCCACCTCGACCAGCCCCTGCTCGACATCCTCCACGCCGACCCCGACAGCCCCCAGGCATCGACCATCCACCACACCGCCTGGACCCAACCCACCCTGTTCGCCCTCCAGACCGCCCTCTACCGCCTCATCACGTCTCACGGCATCACCCCCGACTACCTCATCGGCCACAGCCTCGGCGAAATCACCGCCGCCCACCTCGCCGGCATCCTCACCCTCGACGACGCCGCCCACCTCGTCACCACCCGCGCCCGCCTACTCGCCAGCCTCCCCCCCGGCGGCAGCATGCTCACCCTCCACACCGACGAACACACCACCCGCACCCTCATCGCCGACCAACCCACCCTCGACATCGCCGCCCTCAACAGCCCCACCAACACCGTCATCGCCGGCGACACCATCGCCCTCACCCACATCGCCGAACAAGCCACCNCCCAAGGCATCCGCAGCCGAACCCTCACCGTCAGCCACGCCTTCCACAGCCCCCTCACCGACCCCATCCTCGACACCTTCCACACCACCACCAGCACCATCACCTACCACCAGCCCTCGATCCCCCTCATCGCCGGCCTCACCGGCACCCTTCCCATCGACGGCGACCACACCACCCCCGACTACTGGACCCGCCACATCCGCCACACCGTCCGCTACGCCCACGGCATCACCACCCTGCTCGGCCAGGGCGTCACCACCTACCTCGAACTCGGACCCGACACCACCCTCACGGCACTGACCACCCAAACCCTCACCACCCTCGACAGCACCAGCGGCGACAGCACCAGCGACAGCAACGACCGNCCCCGCTTCACCGCCACCCCCACCCTCCACCGCACCAAGCCCCCCGCCACCACCCTCGCCACCGCCCTGGCCACCCTCCACACCGAAGGCCACACCCCCACACCCCCCACCACCACAAGCCCCACCACACCCACCACCGACCCCCAGAGCATCGGCAACACCGACGGCGCCACCGCCACCGGCGACCCCACCGGCGCCACGGGCACCAGTGACACCGTCGGCACCGGCAGCAACCCCGCTCACCTCGCGGCCACCCTCCCCACCTACCCCTTCCAGCGCCAGCGCTACTGGCTGCGGGAGGCGTCGACCGGTGGGCACAGCGTCGCCGGGCTTGGCCTCGCCAGCGCGGACCATCCGCTGCTCGGCGCGGCCATCGGACTGGCCGACCAGGACGGGGTGCTGTTCTCCGGCCGACTCTCGCTGGCGACCCATCCCTGGCTCGCCGACCACACGGTGCAGGGCAACGTGCTCGTGCCCGGCACCGCCTTCGTCGAGCTGGCGCTGCGGGCCGGCGACGATCTCGGTGCGGGAACGTTGGACGAGCTGCTCTTCGAGGCGCCGCTCATCCTGCCCGAGCGCGCCGCCGTCGCCATCCAGGTCACCGTCACCGCCCCCGACGACACCGGCCGCCGGCCCGTCGCCATCCACTCCCGGCCGCAGGACTCGCCCGACGCCGCGTGGACGCGGCACGCCAGCGGGGTCTTCGCCGCCGATGACGGCAGCGGCGCAGGCGGCGACGGCAACGACGGCGAAGGCGGCGGCGAGCCCGAAGCGCTGGCCGCGTGGCCGCCGCCGCGAGCGCTGGAGGTGCCCGTAGGAGACGTCTACCCCGCGCTGGCCGCGTCGGGGCTGGCCTACGGGCCGGCCTTCCAGGGCCTGCGCGCCGCCTGGCGCGCCGGCGACGACCTGTACGCCGAGGTCGCCCTCCCCGAGGCCGGGAGCGACCAGCACCAGGGCGCCGCCTTCGGGGTGCATCCCGCGCTGCTCGACGCGGCCGTGCACCTGTCGGTCTTCCACGGGCTCGCGGACGTGCCCGCGGGTCACAGCCGACTGCCGTTCGCCTGGAACGGCGTGCGCCTGCACGCCACCGGCGCGACCAGCCTGCGCGTCCACCTCGCCGTCCACGGCAGCGACGAGATCTCCCTGCACGCCACCGACCCCACCGGCGCCCCCGTCATCACCGTCGAGTCGCTGCTGGCCCGGGTGGTCTCCGCCGAGCAGCTCGCCGCGGCCCGACGCCGCCGTTCGGATTCGCTCTACGAGGTGACCTGGCCGCCCCTGCGGCTGGCCGCCACGGACCCACCGGCCACGACGGATTCAGCGGCCACCGGTTGGGCCGTCGTCGGCGCCGACGCCGGCGAGGCCGTGCCGGCCGAGCTCGGGGCGGGCGTCACCCGGACGGATCATCCCGACCTCGCGTCCCTCGGCGCGGCGATCGAGGCGGGCACCGCCGTTCCCGACCTCGTCGTCCTGCCCCTCGGCGCCGCGGACCTCGCGCGCCCCGCCGATGCCTCGGACATCGTGGACGTCCCCGCCGCGGCGCGGGCGGCCACGCAGCGGGCGTTGGAGCTGCTGCAGACCTACCTGTCCGACCGTCGGTTGGACACGACCCGGCTCGCGGTCCTCACCTCCGGCGCGGTCAGCGTCGCCGGGGAGGATGTCGACCTGACCACCGCGCCCCTGACCGGTCTGCTGCGCACCGCCCAGAGCGAGCAGCCCGACCGCATCCTGCTGATCGACCTCGACGGCGACCCCGACAGCCGCGCCGGCCTGCCCGCGGCCGTCGCCGCCGCACTGGCCAGCGGCGAGAACCAGCTCGCCCTGCGCCGGGGCACCGCCCACACCCCACGTCTCGTCCCGGCAGCCGCAGCCGCAGCGGCCGCCACGCCCGCCGTACCCGCTGCGGCGGACTCGGCCGACCCCGCCCAGCCGGCCGAGCCGGCCGACCAGGTGCATCCGGCGGGCTGGGATCTCGACCCCGACGGCACCGTCCTCATCACCGGCGGCCTCGGCACCCTCGCCCACCACCTCGCCCACCACCTCATCACCCACCACCACACCCGCCACCTCCACCTCACCAGCCGCACCGGCCCCGACCACCCCCACGCCCAGACAATCCGCACCGAACTCGAAAACCTCGGCGCCACCATCACCATCACCGCCACCGACACCACCAACCCCCACCAACTCCAACACCTCCTCGACACCCTCGACCCCCACCNCCCCCTCACCGCCGTCATCCACACCGCCGGCACCCTCGACGACACCACCCTCACCAACCTCACCGAAGACCGCCTCCACACCGTCCTCACCCCCAAAATCGACGGCGCCTGGCACCTCCACCNCCTCACCCGCCACCACCCCCTCAAAGCCTTCGTCCTCTACTCCTCCATCGCCGCCATCACCGGCAACCCCGGCCAAGCCAACTACGCCACCGCCAACACCTTCCTCGACGCCCTCGCCCACCACCGCCACGCCCACGGACTCCCCGCCACCAGCCTCGCCTGGGGACTCTGGAACGACACCAGCACNNTCACCGAGAACCTCACCGCCGCCGACCGGGCCCGCATCACGCAGAGCGGTCTGCGGTCGTTGGCGCCCGCCGACGGTCTCGCCCTGTTCGACGCCGCCGGCACCCTCCACCAGCCGCTGCTCGTCCCCGCCGCCCTCGATGTCGCCACGATCAGCCGGCGGGCGGCCACCGACGGGGTGCCCCCGCTGCTGCGCGGCCTCGTGCGCCCGGGCCGCCGGGGTGCCGCACAGGGTGCCGCGGCGTCGCGTGCGGACGCCGCTGCGCTGCGCGGCCGGCTGGCGGCGGCCCCCGACGAGCAGCGGGAGTCGATCCTGCTCGAGCACGTCCGTCAGGAGGTCGCGGCGGTGCTGGGCCACCGCGACGTCGGCACCGTCGAGGCCGAGCGGGACTTCGGCGAGCTGGGCCTGGACTCACTGACCGCCGTCGAGCTGCGCAACCGGCTGAACACCGCCACCGGCCTGCGCCTGCCCGCCACCCTCACCTTCGACCACCCGAGCGCGGCCGCGCTCGCCGCGTACCTCGCCGAGCAGCTCGCGAAAATCCTGGCCGCCGCGCCCGCCGGGGGCGGCGCGAGCACGGCGGCCGGCGGGCCGGCGGCGGGCCGGCCGACCGCCATCGGCCCCCAGGAGGGACCGCTGTCCGAGCTGTACCAGGCGCTGTGCGCCCGGGACAACTTCGCGGCCGCGGCCCAGCTCCTGGTCGTCGCCTCGGCCCTACGACCCGTCTTCGGCGCGGCCGACAGCGCGCGGCACGCCGTGCCGACGCTCCAGCTCGCCGAGGGGCCGAAGCTCACCGAGGGGCCGGAGCTCACCGAGGGGCCGGCGCGCCATCGGCTGATCTGCTTCCCGGCGATGAGCGCGATCTCCGGGCCGCACGAGTACGCCCGGCTCGGCACCCTGCTGCGCGGCGAACGGGACGTGTTCGTGCTGCCCTCGCCGGGCTACGACGAGAGCGACCACGTCCCGATCGACGAGCCCACCTACATCGAGATGCACGTGCGGGAGGTGACCAGGCTGGTCGGGGACGAGCCGTTCGTCCTCGTCGGCCGCTCGATGGGCGGGGTCGTCGCGCACGCGGTGGCGGCGGAGCTGGAGAACGCCGGAATCACCCCGTCCGGGCTGGTGCTCGTCGACAGCTACCCGCCCGAGAGCGCCACCCGCGAGGGGATGGCGGACTGGTGGCTGACCGCGATGATCACCGGGATGCTCGACCGGGTCGATCGGTACCAGATGGTCTGGAGCGACGCGAGCCTGACCACCATGGGCGCCTACGTACGGGTCTTCAACGGCTGGCAGGCGAAGCCGGTCGCCGCCCCGACGCTGCTCATCCGGGCGGCGGACCCGCTACGACGGACGATCATCGATCCGGCGGACCCGGACGGCTGGCAGGCGTACTGGACCACGCCGCACACGACGGTGGACGTGCCCGGCGAGCACTTCTCGATCCTCGAGGAGCACTCGCCGACGACGGTGGCGGCGATCCGCCAGTTCATCGACTCCCTCGCCTGACGGCGGACGGCCGGCGCGGCTACGTACTTCTACCTAGCCGCGCCGGACCATTCCCGGTTGGCTGTCCGTCGCCGTCCGGGCCAACCGTCCGGACCACGCAGTTCTTTGTTGTGCGGGACCGGAGAACAAGCAACCAGAAAGCAGCCCACCGCGTTTCCAAGCCCGGTAGGGTTGGGAAACATCAGCGACACACCGGCCGGCGCGAGCGTCGGCGGGAATAACACAGCCGATCAATCCGGGCCGGATGCTGCCCGATTACTACACGCATGTTGCGGGGCCGTTCGACGAACGACCGCGGGTGCGGGAGAGAAGAGTCGACATGGCCAGGGGAGCAGTCGTCGTCACCGGCGCCGCGGCCGGGATCGGCGAGGCAACCGTCGAGCTGTTCGCCGAACGCGGGTTCGGTGTCGTCGCCGTCGACGTGTCCGAGGAGGGCCTGGCCAAGCTCGGCACCCGCGAGGACGTGGTGACCCTCGTCGGTGACGTGGCGGACCCGGCGACGAACGACGCCATGGTCGCCCTGGCGGTCGAGCGCTTCGGCCGGCTCGACGCGGCGGTGCTCAACGCCGGTCTCGGGGGCGCGCCGCCGATCGAGGCGGCGGGCGCGGCCGAGAGCCTCGACACGATCTACGCCGTGAACGTCCGCGGGCTGGTGCTGGGGATCCGCGCGGCCGCGCCGGCGCTGCGGGCCACCGGGGGAGGGTCGATCGTCGTGACGTCGTCCGGCGCCGGGCTGCGGGGAGACCCCTACACCTGGGCCTACAACACCACGAAGGCCGCAGCGAACAACCTGGTGCGCTCCGCCGCGCTGGACTACGCCTTCGAGGGCATCCGGATCAACGCCGTCGCCCCCGGCCTCACCGAGACCCCCCGCACGGCCGGTCAGCGCGCCAACCCGGCCTTCGCCGCGGCGGTGACCCGGCGCGTCCCGCTGGGACGCTGGGCGCAGCCGGCGGAGCAGGCCGAGGTCATCTATTTCCTCGCGTCCCCGGCGGCGTCCTACATCACCGGCGCCGTCATACCGGTCGACGGCGGCCTGTCCGCCTCCAACGGAATTCTGCTGCCACCCACCTACCAGGGCGAGCCGCCGCAGTAATCCGTCTACGGACGAACAGATTTCAGATCATCTTGAAAGTCGAACTTGGAAAGGGATCGGCATGAGCATCGAGGCCAACAAGGAGATCGCGCGGCGGCTTTACGAGGAGGTGGTGAACTACGGCAAGGCGGAGCTGCTGGAGACGTTCGTCGCCGACGACGGGGACGACGCCACCCGCCAGCACGCCGGCTGGTCCATCGGCCGCGCCGGTTTCCGGGAGCATCTCGAGTGGCTGCGGTCAGCGGTCCCGGACGTGCGCACCACGGTGACCGATCTCGTCGCGGAGGACGACCGGGTGGTCGTGTACTGGCGGATCGAGGGCACCCATCAGGGCGAACTGTTCGGCGCGCCCGCGACCGGCAAGCCCATCGACGCCACCAGCATCAGCCTCATCACCTTCCGGGACGGCCAGATCGTCAACTACACCGTGCTGCCGGACCGGCTCACCATCCTGCGTCAGGTCGGCGCCATCGCCGCCGCCTGAGCGCGCCGGCCGCGACGGAGGGGACAACCGCGATGAGCGCGAAGCTGTCGGCCGCCGATCTCGCCGAGATCGGACAGACCCTGGCCCTGTTCTCGCACGTGTTCGACAACCGGCAGGCCGACGACCTCGGGCTGGTGTTCGCCGCGGACGTCGCGGTCGAGTTCCAGCGCAGCGGCAGGTCCCTGCGCGGGCTCGCCGAGGTGGCGGAGTTCCAGCGCGGGCTGCCACCCGACGCCGCCGACCATCAGACCGTGAGCACCGTGGTCCTGGCCGACCCGGACGGCACGGTGCGGGCGGTGAGCCGCTACCTCGCCGTGCTCGCCGACGGTTCGGTGACCAACGGCGAGTACCGGGACGTCCTGGTGCGGACCGACGGCGGGTGGCGAATCGCTGCCCGGCAGATCGTGCCCCGCTACCCCCTGGCCGCCAGCTCGCCGGACGCCCCACGGCCGGTCGTCCAGCAGCCGCTTCCCGAGCAGTGGCGGGCATCGGCCGACCGGCTGCCGAACCTCACGCCTTGACCGGGCCCGGCCCGGCCGGCCACCGGCCGGGCCGTCGGGCCGGGCAGGCCGTCGGGCCGGGCAGGCCGGTCAGGCCGGTCAGGCGGTCGGGGCGCCGCTCGGGGTGAGGTTGAGCAACTCGCACAGGTCGCGCAGCTCGTCACCGTACAGCCGGGCCGGGTCGTTCACCTGCGGCCGCAGGTGGCCGTACACCTCCAGCGCGACGAGGCCGTGCAGGCGGCCCCAGATCCGCAGGGACAGCGCGGCGGCGTCGGGCGGGAAGTCGGGGAACGAGGTGCGCGCCATCGCGGCGAAGTCGGGCCGAAAATCCGACCATGTGTACGAGCCGGCGGCGGCCGGGGCGGGCCGGGCCGGCCCGCCGGTGGTCACCTCGGCGGTGGCCTCGGCCGCGGCCCGGGTGGCCCCGATCCCGGGCCAGGCGGCGGCGACGATCCTGATCAGGACGCCGCAGGCCCGGTGCTCGGCCGCGAGTTCGGCGCCGTCGTCGCGCACCTTGTAGCCGGGGATCGGGTCGCCATAGACGAGCTGGAACTCCGGGGAGCGACCAATCGCCCACTCCCGGTAGGTCACCCCGACGGCCTCGAGCTGGCCGGCCGGGTCGTCGGGCCGGGAGCGGCGCGCGGCCTCCAGTGCCTGGGCGAGGGAGTCGTACACGTCGACGATCAGGGCGGTGATCAGATCGTCGCGGGTGTCGTAATAGCTGTACAGCGCGCCGGCGGTCATCCCCATCTCCCGCGCGATCGCCCGCAGCGACAGGCCCGCGGCGCCCTGCTCGGCCATGTGACGAAGCGCGATCTCCTTGATGTCCCGCACGGTCTCGACCCGCAGGCGCTCCCGCCGACTCAGTTTCACTCCGTCCACTCTTGACACCTTACAATGCCCAACTACTATACGGCGCTCAGAGATCGCGTCCCGTTCAGCAATCACTCGTGGAGCAGAAACAGAACGGTGTGTAGAATTTTTGACNCCCCGCCCCGATCGCGCCCACCGCCGAGGGCCGGGCGCGACCACCCCGGGGCCTGACCCGACACCCGGGGCCTGACCCGGCGCCCGGGGGCAGAACCCGACGCCCGGGGGCAGAACCCGACGCCCGGGGGCAGAACCCGACGTCCAGCGACAGAAAGAGCCACTCCAGTGGATGCATCCGTGTCCCGACCACGGCCAGGGCTCGGGCTGACGCTCGCACTCCTGGCGTTCGCCCAATTCATGATCGCTATTGACTACAACATCGTCTATGTCGCGCTGCCGGACATCGGCCGGGAGCTCGATTTCAGTTCCCAGTCCCTGCAGTGGGTCGTCAGCGCCTACGCGGTGACGTTCGGAGGGCTGCTGCTGCTGGGCGGCCGGGCGGCCGACCGGCTCGGGGCGCGGCGGGTGTTCCTCACCGCGGTGCTGCTCTACGGCCTGTCCTCGCTCGCCGGCGGCCTCGCGAGCGACCCGGGGCTGCTGATCGCCGCGCGGGCCGTGCAGGGGGTCGGCGGGGCGCTGCTGTTCCCGGCGATCCTCACGTTGATCAACACCACCTTCCAGCCGGGCGCCGAGCGCACCCGCGCGCTGGCCGCGTGGGGTGCCGCGGGTGGCGGTGGACTCGCCGCCGGCGCGCTGCTCGGCGGCGTCCTGACCAACTACCTCGGCTGGGAGTGGGTCTTCTTCGTCAACGTCCCGGTCGCGGCACTCATCGCCGCGGCGGCGCCGAGACTGCTGGCGGCGGACGGCACCCGGCCCGCGCGCACCGGGTTCGACCTTCCCGGTGGTCTGCTGGCCACCGCCGGGGTCGCCCTGGTGGTGTTCGGGTTGGTCAGCGGGCCGGACGCGGGCTGGTGGTCGGTGCGCGCGGCCGGCGCGATCGCGCTCGGCGTGGTGATCCTCGCCGGCTTCGCCGTCCTCGAGGGGCGGCTGCGCAACCCGCTGCTGCCGCCTCGGCTGCTGGGATACCGCAACCTGACCACGGCCGTGCTCGCCGTGTTCGTCTTCGCCGGCACGCTGGCCGGCGAGTACTTCCTGTTCACCACCTACCTGCAGAACGTCCTCGGCTACAGCCCGCTGAAGGCGGGGCTGGCCTTCCTCCCGCTGACGCTGATCTCCATGGCCGGCGCCGGCCCGCTGGCCACCACCAGCGTCGCCAAGCTGGGGTACGGCGCGACGATGGCCGTCGCGCTGCTGCTGTGCGGGATCGGCATCGGGCTGCTCGTCCCCGGCATGTCGGTGGGCGGCTCCTACCCGGCGCTGCTGCCCGGCATCGCGGTGTGGGGCATCGGTGGCGGCATCGCCTTCACGGTGTGCTTCTCCGCGGCCGGGCACGGGATCGCCGTCGAGGAGCAGGGCGTCGCCAACGCGGTGGCCTCCACCTCGCAACAGGTCGGCAGCGCGGTGGGGCTGGCGGCGATCGTGGCGGTGGCCAACTCCGGGCTCGACCTCGGCGCCGGCGGCGTCCCCACGCCGGACAGCGTGGTGGACGGGCTGCGGGTCGGCGGTCTGGTCTCCGCCGTCACCGCGGTAGTGATCAGCGTGGTCGTCGCCCTGCTCCTGCGCGACCGTCCGTCGGCGGCGGCCACCCAGGCGGCGCCGGAGGCATCCGGGGCGAGCGTGCCGGCGGTCGCCGGCGACGAGGACGTCCGGGCCTATTCCTGAACGGTTCGAGGACGGTTCGAGGACGGTTCGAGGAAGGCGGATTCGCCGGCACCGACCGGCGGTCGGGCTGGGCGGACAGTCATCCGTAACTATTCGGACCGGCGGCGGAACACCGACGGTCCTCGAACCCGGTCCTTGCGCCCGGGATCGAACCCACATAGCACGGACTGTGCGTCGGGTTGGACGTAACCACGACCGCAACCGAATCGCAGCCGATAACATCGGAAGTGGCATGAATCACAGTTTCCACCACAAAAGTGCCAGGTTTCTCTAAGATGAATTCCGTGGACGACCGGCAGCACCTTCCGACCTCGCGGACGCGCCGCCGGACATTGACTTCCATTCCGCGGGTGCCGTTCGGCCACACCTTCGTCCGACCGCCCCGTCAGATCGCCGGAACAGCAGCGCGCACCGTCCTCACCGCGCGCCGGCACATCGATCTGCTGCGGGTTTCGAGCGCTTCCTGTCCCGGCGGCGACCGGCATTCCCGCTAGGGCAGGACAGCCGAAAGACCACCATCGCCCGTCCTCACCTTGAGGTGTGATCGGCCGCCCGACCGGGCCCGGAGGATTCCGGGGCCGGTTCACGGGCCTGGCGATCCGCACGGCCCCGATGGCGGGACGCCGCAAGGGGAATCGACAATCTTGATCATGTAACGCCGCGCCCGGGCCCCCGGCGCGGCGGCTTGCCCTAACGTTCTCCGATAACGCCGTCTCTGCTGCGCCGAGACGCCGTCGATCGGCCATTTCTGGTCTCTTCCCAGCCCTTTTCGTGCACACTTCGACTGCCGCCATCGGGCCAGTCCCGGAAATTCCGCACCACGCCATCCTCCATACTCCCGGAGCACACGCATGCGTCTCGCCAAACCCGTCCACCTTCTTTTCGCCGCAGCGACAGCGGCGACCCTGGTTCTCACCTCCTGCGGCTCGGACTCGGGTTCCGGCTCCGACGCGGGAGGGTCCGGGGCTGGATCGGGCAAGCCCAAGGCCGGCGGGTCGCTGACCTACGCCCTCGACGTCGAACCGACCTGCTTCGATCTCCAGGTCAATCAGCAGGGAATCACCGGTGACATCGAACGCGGGGTAGTCGACTCCCTGGTGACCGTCGACGCCAAGGGCGTATTCCATCCGTGGCTGGCGACGTCGTGGGAGGTCGCCTCGGACCTGAAGACCTACACTTTCAAGCTGCGTGAGGGGGTGACGTTCACCGACGGCACGCCGTTCGACGCGGCCGCGGTGAAGGCGAACTTCGACCGCATCGTCGACAAGAAGACGAAGTCGCAGTACGCGGCCACCCTGCTCGGCCCCTACACCGGCACCGACGTCGTCGACGCGCACACAGTGAAGGTCAACTTCTCCAAGCCCTTCGCCCCGTTCCTGCAGGGAGCGAGCACCCCCAACCTGGGCTTCTACTCCACCCGTTCGCTCAGCCGCGGCCCCGATGCGCTGTGCGCCGGCGGCAGCGCGATCGTCGGCACCGGACCGTTCGTCTTCAGCAGCTACACCAAGGGCCAGAGCGTCGTCCTGACGAAGAACCCGAAGTACAACTGGGCGCCGCAGCAGGCCGCGCACACCGGCGCGGCCTACCTGGACAAGGTGACCTTCCGCTTCCTGACCGAGGACACGGTCCGGGTCGGCGCCGTGACCAGCGGCCAGGTCGACGTGGCCACGAGCATTCCGCCGTCGGACACCAAGACGGTCGAAGCGGACAAGGGTCTGCAGATCCGCAAGGTGGAGGACGCCGGCGGCGCCTACAACGTGTACCTCAACACCGCGCACGGACCCCTGGACGACGTGCGGGTCCGCCGGGCGATCCAGCTCGGCGCCGACGTCGACCAGGCCGTGAAGACGGTGTACTTCGGCCAGTACGCCCGGGCGTGGAGCCCGCTGACCCCGGCCACCCCGTCCTACGACAAGACGCTGACCAACGCCATCGCGTTCGATCCGACGGCCGCCGGGAAGCTGCTCGACGAGGCCGGTTGGACGGGCCGCGACGGCCAGGGCTACCGGACGAAGGACGGCAAGCGGCTGACCGTGAACTGGCCGTGGAACCCGCCGCACACCCGCGAGCAGCGGGAGGTCGTCGCCCAGGCGATCCAGGCGGACCTGAAGAAGATCGGCGTGGAGGTCACCCGACCCGCCCTCGACATCGGCGCCTACGTCTCCCTGGCCCTGAACGGCAACTACGACCTGTACGACTTCTCGTGGACGCGGTTCGAGCCGGACATCCTGCGCGGGTTCTTCAACTCGGCCAGCCTGCCGGCCACCGGCGGTCAGAACGCGGCGAACCTGAAGGACCCGCAGGTGGACACCTGGACCGAGGCCGGCGCGGCCACCCTCGACCGGGCCAAGCGGGACGACCTGTACGGCAAGGTGCAGCACCGGGTGGTCGTCGACGATGCGGTCGTGCTGCCGATCTACATCCCGACGAAGCTCGTCGCCATTGCGACCGACGTGTCGGGGCTGACCGTCGACCCCAACGGCAAGCCGCTGCTCTTCGACACCTGGCGTAGCTGACAATGACGGCCACCCCGGTGAGCAGCACGCCCCGGCCGGACGGGTCCGCGGGGCCCGCCCGGGCCCGGGTCCTGCGGGGGGTGGCCGCCGCCGTCGGCCGCCGGGTGGCCGCCGCGGCGGCGGTCATGCTGGGCGCGGCGACTACGGCGTTCATCGCCCTGCACCTGCTGCCCGGCGATCCGGTGGCCATCATCCTCGGGCCGTCGACCATGGCCTCGCCCGAGGTGCGGGCCCAGATCCGGCTCGATCTGGGCCTCGACCAGCCGTTGATCATGCAGTACCTGCGTTACCTGGGCCGGCTCCTGCAAGGCGATCTCGGCGACTCCTACCAGCTCCAGCAGCCGGTGTCGGCGCTGATCGGGGACCAGTTGCGCCCGACGGTGGAGCTCGCCCTGGCCGCGATCGTCGTGGCGGTGGTCCTCGCGGTGGCCTCGGCGGTGGCCACGGCGGGCCGCCGCCCCGGCCTGCGCGCGCTGGCCAACCTCTGGGAGCTCGTCGCGGTGTCCACGCCGTCGTTCTGGCTGGGCATCCTGCTGCTCACCGCGTTCTCGTTCCGCGTCGAGCTGTTCCCGGTCGCCGGGGCCGACGGGTTCTCCGCGCTGGTTCTTCCCGCGCTGACCCTCGGCCTGCCGGTGGCCGGGATCCTCGGCCAGGTGCTGCGGGAGGGGTTGGAGACCGCGCTCGAACAGCCCTTCGCCACCACCGCGCGGGCCCGGGGCCTGAGCCAGACCGCGGTCCGGCTGCGGCACGCGCTGCGGCACGCGGCGGTGCCGCTGGTCACGCTCTCGGGCTGGCTGACCGGCACCCTGCTGGGCGGTGCGGTGCTCGTCGAGAAGGTCTTCGCCCGACCCGGCATCGGCGCGCTGACCCTGCAGGCCGTCAGCAGCCGGGACATGCCCGTCGTGATGGGCGTGGTGCTGCTGTCCGCGCTGGTGTTCGTCGTGATCTCCACCGCCGTCGACCTGCTCTACCTCGCCATCGACCCGCGGCTGCGAGCCGAGGGCGGGGGTCGGGGAGCACAACCCGACCAGAACCACGAGGAGCCGGCGCCGGAGATGAACAAGGCGGGCATGAAGGGCGCGCAGGCATGACGGCGATCGACGTCGCCGCCGGGCTCGGCCGGCGCGGCCTGACCCGCGGGCGCCGGCCACCCCGGGTCGGGCTGGTGCTCGCGGCCGGCATCCTGCTGCTGATCATCCTCATCGCGGTGGCACCGGGGCTGTTCACCGACAGGTCCCCGACGGACACCGCGTCGGTCGACGCGCTGCACGGCCCGAGCGGGGCGCACTGGTTCGGCACCGACCAGCTCGGCCGGGACGTGTTCACCCGGGTGGTCGACGGGGCCGGCCGGTCGCTGCGGCTCGGCGTGGGCGCGACCCTGCTCGGCGTGCTGGCCGGCGCGGTGCTGGGCCTGGCCGCCGCGCTCGGCGGCCGGGCCGCGGACACGGTGCTGATGCGGCTGGCCGACGTCCTGCTCGCGTTGCCGCCGCTGCTGCTGGCCCTGCTGGCGATGACGGTGCTGGGCAGCGGCGCGTGGAACCTGACCCTCGCGGTGGCGATCTCCACCGTGCCCGGCTACGCCCGGATGGTACGGGCGGAGGCGCTGGTGGTGCGCCGCTCCGGCTACGTCGAGGCGGCCGTCGGGCTGGGCCTGCGCCGCTGGCTGCTGGTCGCGCGGCACATCCTGCCGAACACCCTGGGCCCGCTGCTGGTGCTGGCGACCGTCGGCTTCGGCACCACGCTCATCGCCGCCTCCAGCCTGAGCTTCCTCGGGTTCGGCGTCGGGCCGCCGACCCCGGAGTGGGGGCTGATGCTCTCGGAGGGCCGCAACTACCTGTCCACCGCCTGGTGGATCGGGGTGTTCCCGGGCGCCGCGATCGCCGTCACGGTGATCGCCGTGAACGTCGTGGGACGCCACGCCCAGGCGCGCTACACGAGGAGGACAAGCCGATGAGCGACCCCTCCGGGGCGCCCGCTCCGGCGGCCCTCGCCCCGGTGCCGCCGGCGTCCGTCCCGCCGGTCCACTCGTCGCAGGCGCCTGGCGCGGTCATCGCGACGGACGTGCCAAGCGCGGCATCCCCGCCGACGGACGTGCCGGGGGCGGCGTCCCTGCCGACGGACGTGCCAAGCGCGGCGTCCCTGCCGACGGACGGACCGAGCACGGCGGCCCGGCCCGACGTGCCGACCGATGACCCCCTGCTGGTCGTAGAGGGGCTCAGCGTGACCTTCGACGCCCGGTCCGCGCGTCCCGTCCAGGCTGTGNGGGACGTGTCGTTCACCCTGCGCCGGGGCGAGTGCCTCGCCATCGTCGGGGAGTCCGGTTCCGGCAAGAGCGTCACCGCCCGGACGCTCGTCGGGCTGACGGGTGCCCGCGCGACGGTCAGCGCGCGGCGGCTGGGCTTCGCCGGCCGCGACCTCATCAGGTTGCGCGAGGCGTCGTGGCGGCGCGTCCGCGGCCGGCACATCGGCCTGGTGCTCCAGGACGCCCTGGTCTCCCTCGACCCGCTGCGCACCGCCGGCGCGGAGATCGCCGAGGCGCTGCGCACCCACCGGGTCGTCGACCGGGCCGGGGTCCACTCCCGCGTGCTGAGCCTGCTCACCGACGTGGGCGTGCCCGAACCGGCCCAGCGGGCGGCGCAGTACCCGCACCAGCTCTCCGGCGGCCTGCGCCAGCGCGCGCTGATCGCCTCGGCGCTCGCCGCCGGCCCGGAACTGCTGGTGGCCGACGAGCCCACCACGGCCCTCGACGTCACCGTGCAGGCGCAGGTGCTCGACCTGCTGCGCGGCCTGACCGCGGCGGGCAGGTCGGTCCTGCTGATCAGCCACGATCTCGCCGTCGTCGCCGGGCTCGCCGACCAGGTAGCGGTCATGTACGGCGGGCTGGTCGTCGAGCAGGGGCCGACCGCCGCGGTGCTGGCCGACCCGCGTCACCCGTACACGCAGGCGCTGCTCGCGGCCGTGCCCGCGATGCACGCCAAGGGCACCCGACTGTCGATCACGCCGGTCGACCGCCCGCCGGCCACCGCCGGCTGCCCGTACGCGGCCCGCTGCCCGCACAGCGACGAGCGCTGCCGCGCCGAGCTGCCGCCGGCGGCGGGGGACGAGCCCGCCCACCGGACGCTGTGCTGGCATCCCGGTCCGCCCGCGGCCGTCACGGCCCCCGTCACGGCCCCCGTCGCCGCGGCGGTCGTACCGGTGGCCGGGACGGGGCGGCCGGGGCGGGGCGCCGACGCCGGTCCGCTCGTCGAGGTGACCGCGATCAACCAGCGGTTCCGCTCCCCCGACGGATCCTGGCGGCACGCCGTGCGGGACGTGTCGTTCGAGCTGTTCGCCGGCGAGACCCTCGGAGTGGTCGGCGAGTCCGGGTCCGGCAAGACGACCGTGGCCCGGATCGTGCTGGGGATGCAGGCCCCGGACTCCGGAACGGTGCGTTTCGCCGGCGCGCCCTGGAGCGGGCTGCGGGAACGCGAACGGCGCGCCCTGCGGCCGCGCATCCAGGCCGTCTACCAG
Source organism: Frankia sp. ACN1ag (assembly GCF_001414035.1). Lineage (NCBI taxonomy): Bacteria > Bacillati > Actinomycetota > Actinomycetes > Frankiales > Frankiaceae > Frankia > Frankia sp. ACN1ag. Next base: position 17,986 of record NZ_LJPA01000031.1, read on the forward strand.
GACCCGCTCGGATCGTTCGATCCGCGGTTCACCACCGAGAAGATCATCGGTGAGGCATTGGGCGCGGCCGGGGTACGGCGCGGGCAGCAACGCCGTGACCGGGTCGTCGACCTGCTCGAACGGGTGGGACTGGCACCCGGCCTGCGGCGGCGGCGGCCGCCGGAGCTCTCCGGTGGTCAGCGGCAGCGGGTGGCCATCGCGCGGGCCCTGGCCACGGAGCCCGAGCTGCTCGTCTGCGACGAGCCGGTCTCCGCGCTCGACGTCTCGGTCCAGGCCCAGATCCTCGACCTGCTCGCCGGGCTCCAGCACGATCTCGGAGTCGCCATGCTGTTCATCTCCCATGACCTCGGCGTCATCCACCACATCAGCGACCGACTGGTGGTAATGAAGGACGGCTTGGTCGTCGAGACCGGACCGGTCGGGCAGGTCTTCGCCCAGCCGGCGCAGGAGTACACCCGGACCCTGCTCGCCGCCGTGCCCCGGCCCGACCTCACTTGACCGGCTCACGTTCCGGCGCCGGCCGGCGGCCGCGCGCGGTCCGGCCCAAGGAACGTCGCCGCCTGCTGGCGGCACTCGAGGCGTTGGCAGCCGGTCAGGGGCGCATCGTCGAGATCCGCGGGGACCCCGGCATCGGCAAGACCCGGCTGCTCGGCGAGCTGACCCGGCAGGCGGCCCGGCGCGGCCTGCCGGTCGTCAGCGGCCGCTGCGCCGAGACCGACCAGGCGGTCCGCTTCGGGGTGTTCAGCCGGCTGCTGTCCATCCAACCGCCGCCCTCGGCGGAGGCCGACCGGTCCTCACCCGGACCGCTGCTGGCCGCCATGTTGTCGACGCCGGACGCCGAGGGCGCGCTGTTCGACGCCGCCCGGCTGTTGCTGGGTCGGGCGGCCGGCGACGGGCTCGTCCTGATCGTCGACGACGTCCACTGGGCGGACGAGGCGTCCAACGCACTCATCGACCACCTCGTCCGTTGGCCGGTCGACGCCCACCTGCTGCTCGTCCTGGCCCACCGGCCGCGCCAGAGCCCGCCCCGGCTGCTCAGCTCCCTCGCCCAGGGCGAGGAACTCGGCACCGTCGACCGCATCGACATCCCACCGCTCACCCTGGACCAGGCGGCGCAGCTCACCGGCCTGGCCGCGGACGACGCCCGGCTGCGGGAGCTCCACCAGGCGAGCGAGGGCAATCCGCACTACCTGCTCGGTCTGACCGCCCTCGCCCACGGACTCTCCCCCGGCTGGGCCGAGCTGACGTCCGACGCCGGCAGGGGGCACGACGTCAGCGATCTCGACCGGCCGCCGGGCGACCTGGTCAGCCCGGTGCTGGCCGAGCTCGCCGGACTCGACCCGGCGTGCCTGCATGTGGTCTGGGCGGCGGTGGTTCTCGACGAGGCGTTCGACGTCGACACCGCCGCCGCCGTCGCCGAGCTGGCGATCGACCCGGCCTGCACCGCCGTCGCCACGCTCGTCGCCCGGGACCTGCTGGTGGCGACCGGCGACGGGGAGGCCTACCGGCTGCGCCATCCGCTGCTGGCCCGCCTGCTCTATCCGACCGTCGACCCGGGCTGGCGGCGCGCGGCGCACCGCCGGGCGGCGCGGATCCTCGGCCTGTCCGGCGCGCCGCCGGCCGTCCTCGCGGCCCACCTCGAGCACTGTCCGCAGGACTCGGGTCTCGACGAGGTGGAGGTACTCGCCTGGGCGGCCGAGGAGAGGCTGGCCAGCGCGCCACCCGATGCCGTGCGCTGGCTGTGGCTGGCACTGCGCATCCTCGCGGGCGTCGACGGCGAGGATCCGGAGCGGGTCCAGGGCCTGCGCGGCGAGCTGTCCCTCGGCCTGGCCCGGGCGTTGGGCGCGGCCGGACAGCTCGCGGAGAGCCTGGCGCAGATCCGCCAGACCCTGCGGCTGGCCGCCACCCTCCCGGCGACGGCCCGCGCCGACCTCGCTTCCCTGTGCGCCATGCTGGCCTACTCCCTCGGGCAGCACGCGGACTCGCAGGCCATCCTCACCGACGAGATCGACGCGGCCATCGGCGAGCCGCCGGGGCAGCGCGCCCACCACCCGCCGACCGCCGCCGGCCGGCCGGTGCGCCCGCAGGCACGGCCGGCCGTCATCACCCTGCTGCTGACCCGGGGGGCGGTGGGGCTGCTCGACGGGACGCCGCCCAGCCCCGACGACCTGGGCCTGCTGCTGCGGCTCGCCCGCGAACAGCAGGATCACACCGCCGAGGTCGGCGCGCTGGCCCTACGCGGGGTCGTCGAGGCGTTCGGCGGGAACATCCCGGCGGCCGCGGCGACCGTGACCCGCTGCATCGCCATCGCCGACCGGTTGCCCGACGCCGATCTCGCCGACCATCCCGAACACCTGGCCCTGCTCGGTTGGGCGGACTCGGTGCTGGGCCGCCAGCTCGACGCCGAACGGCACTTCAGCCGCGGCGCCGCCCTCGCCCGCCGCACCGGCCGCGACGACACCCTGCCGCTGCTGCTCGGCGGGCTCGGCGCGGTCTACCACCGGGTCGGCCGGCTCGCCGACGCCCGCCAGACCGCTACCGAGGTGCAGCACCTCATCCGCAACACCCGGCGCGGCCACCACACGAACCTCGCCGACGCCATCGAGGCGCTGGCCGGGGTGTGGATCGACGGCCACGGCAGCCGGCGGGCGGCCACGCTCGCCGAGGAGGCCGCCATCGAGCGGTTCACCGCCCGGCCGACACCTCGGCGGTCCTGGTGGGGCGATGTGGCGGCCATCTGGACCGCGTACGCGGCCGAGACCGACAGCGGCGACCCGCACCGGACGATGGCGCTGATCCTCGACACCGGCGGCGGCGAGACGCTGGCGGAGCTGTCGCCCGTCCTGCGCCCGATGGCGTTCGAGGCGCTCACCGCCGCCTCCGAACGTCTCGGGGACGTCTCCGCCGCCCTGCGCTGGGCGGACGGCGCCGAACAGGCCGCCGAGGGCCTGAATCTGGGCTACCAGCGCGGGCATGCCCTCGCGGCCCGGGCGCACGCGGTGCGCCACGCCGAGCCGGCCGCGGCCGGCGCGCTCTACCAGCAGGCGGCGGACCTGTTCGCCGCTGCCGGCATGCTCTCGCTGCGCACCTACCTGCTGGTGCAGGGCGGGTTGTGCCTGGCGGCGGCGGGACGCACCAACCCGGCCGCCCGCCAGCTCGCCGTCGCCGTCGAGCTGGCCGGCCGGTGCGGGGCGCACCGGCTGGGCGCGCAGGCCCGCGCCGCCCTGCGCTCGCTGGACGAGCGGCGTTCGGCCGGCGTCGACGCGCTGGCCGACCTCACTCCCCGGGAACGCGAGATCGCCCTGGTCGCGGTCGGCGGCAAGACGAGCCGACAGATCGCCTACGACCTGCGGCTGAGCCCCCGGACGGTGGACGCGCACCTGACCCGCATCTACCGCAAGCTCGGCGTGTCCTCCCGGGTGACGCTGGTCCGCCTCGTCGACGGCAATGGCCCCCGCTGACCCGGCCCGCTGGTCCGGCCCGCTGGTCCGGTCAGCCCGTGGAGGGCAGCTCGAACCGGTCGTCGTCGCGCAGGATGGCACGCTGGATCTCCCNCAGGTGGCGGCCCGGCTCGACGCCGAGCTCCTCGGCGAGCAGCCCCCGTGCGCGCTGGTACACCCGTAGCGCGTCGGCCTGTCGCTCCGAGCGGTAGAGCGCGATCATGAGCTGGCGGTAGAAGGCCTCCCGCATCGGGTGTTCCAGGGTCAGCTCGAACAACTGGCCGACGAGTTCGCGGTGGCGACCGGCACTGAGCCCGGATTCCATCATCATCTCCAGGCACTCCAGCCGGGCCTCCTCCAGCCGGGTGGCGAAGGCGTCCACGATCGGCCCGTCGCGCAGATCGCTGAGTGCGGGACTGCGCCACAGCGCCAGCGCGGCCGTGAACTGCTCGACCGCCTGCGGGTGCCGGCCGGAGCGGGCATGGCGCCGGCCGGCCGCCACCCGCTGCTCGAACTGGTGCAGGTCGACCGCCTCCGGCTCGACGGCCAGCAGGTATCCCGGTGACCGGGTGATGATCGGGCACTGCGGGCGCCGCGGGCAGGTGAGCAGCTTACGTAGCTGGGAGACGTAGACGTGCAGCGCGGCGGTCGCCCGCCGCGGCGGATCCTCCGGCCAGATCTCGGCGACCAGCAGGTCGGCGGCGACCACCTGCCGGGCGCGGGCGAGCAGCACCGCCAGCAGCACCGTCAGTTTCGGGGCGCTCACGTGCACCTGCCGGTCGCCGTCGAGCACGCGCAGAGGTCCCAGAATCTCGTATCGCACGGCCTGCCCCACGGAAGAGTTGAGGTCGGTGACGCGCGCCGAACCCGACGGGCTGGGCGACCTGCGCTTCGGCCGCATCCGACGACCGAACGCCGCCGCGCCGCGCCCGGACTTCCAGGGCGGGCGGCGGGCACGTCACCCACCGTTTCACGCCTGCCGGGGCCTGCCTATTGGAGGAATCTCGTAGTACTCCGACTTCCTGCTCCCCCGAGACACACTCAGGTAACGGCAGCGGGAGCGGCACCGCGGCCACCGGTCACCAGCCCCGGCCACCAGCCAGCGGCCCACCGGCCACCAGCCCACCGGAAAGAGCGGGTCACCGGTACCGGACGCGGTAGGCGACCCAGGCAGGGGCGCCGGCGGCCAGCGGCAGCCAGAACGACACCAGCCGGTAGGCCAGCGTCGACACCGCGGCAGCCGCCGCCGGCACCCCGGCGAGCGCGAGGGTTCCGGTCAGGCCCGCCTCGACGAAGCCGAGACCACCGGGCGTGATGGGAATCATAGCGAGAACATTGGCGGCGACGTAAGCGAGTAGCACGAGGGAAACCCGCGGATGTTGGCCGGCCCCGGCCAGCGCCGCGAGCAGCGCGAGGTAGTCCAGCCCCCACTTACCGGCCGCGGTCAGCACGGCCCCGGGCCAGCGGCTCCCCAGCGAGCGGATCACGTCCGTGCGCCGGGCGACGAGCACGTCGGGAAGGTCCGCGGGCGCCGACCGCCGGGCCAGTCGGGCCAGCCGGGTGACCGCCCGAGCGAGCAGACGGACTGTCGCGTCCGACCGCGCGAGGATCACACCGACGATCACGAGCAGGGCGAACGCCAGCCCGCCGGTGGTGGCGATCGTGGTGAGGCCGGGCGGCGCCGGCTGGCCGAAGGCGATCACCGGCAGCACGACCAGGGGCAGCCCGAACACGATGCCCGTGGTCACCATGGAGGTCGCGGTCAGCGCGAATCCGGCGGCGGCGGGATCGCAGCCGCCCCGGTTCAGCATGCGGAACTGCACGGCGCCGCCGACCGCGATCCCGCCCGGCACGATCCGGCTGATGCTGTTCGAGACGAGCTGCGAGGTAACCGAGAGGAACCAGCTCAACCCGCTGATCGCGATCCGCTGGAGCTGCCAGACACAGGCGAAGCTGGCCGCCTCCAGCAGCACCATCGCCGGATACCACAGGGGCTGGAACGTCCGCAGCCGGGGAAACGCGGAGAACACCGCGAGGAGCTGCGGCATGAGCAGGTACAGCGCCGCGCCGGTCGCGGCGAGCGGGACGACCCTGCCGGCCACCCGGGCCCAGCCGAAGCCGCCCGGCACGACGTCGCCGGCGGAGAGCTCGGTCCCGGCCTCCGGCGGCTCCACCGGCGCGGTGGGACGTTCCGCCGAGGCATCGGGATGGTCACCTGCGGCCTCGTCCGGAACCGACGGGTGCGGTTCGTCCGGAACCGACGGGTGCGGTTCGTCCGCCTCGGGTCTGCCCGCCGACACGGCGGCCACCTCCCCTCGAACGCCACGCCGGCCCGTCCCCCGGAACCCGCCCAGCCCAGCCCAGCCGGTGACCATCACGCCACCAACGGCGTGACCATCTCGCAATGCCCCGTCACCTTACGCAGCCCGCCACCGGCGGCCGGCGTGGTGTTCCGCGCTACCGCGGGACACCATCCGATCCCACCCGGCCCACGGATCTAGGCTGTCCCCATGCATGCTGCCGCGACGGGGGGTAGCCGCGGCGGGCCGCGGCGCGGCGCGCTGCACGAGGCCGAGATCGTGGGCGAGGCCCTGGAGATCATCGGTGCGGACGGGGTGGAGGGCCTCACCATGCGCCGCCTCTCCGACCGCCTTGGCGTGGCGGTCGGCGCGACGTACAAGCACGTGCCGACGAAGGAACACCTCCTGCGCCTGGTCACGCTCGAGCTCTACGCCCGGGTCGGTCCGTGCGAGCCGACCGGCGCGGACTGGAGTGCCGGCATCCGGTCGTTCCTGCTGCGCTTCCGCGAGGTCGTCGGCGCCTACCCGGGGATGGCGGGCCACATCTCCGCGCACGTCGCCGACCCGATGCCACATGGGCTCTACGCGTCCCTGAACGGGACGCTGCGGGAGGTCGGTTTCACCCCGATCGGCGCGGACCGGGTGGTGCGGGTCCTGTTCTTCTACACCTCCGGGGCCATGCTGGCGCCCCTGACGCCGGACGAGCACGCGGACGCGGACGCGGAGTTCGTCGCCGGGCTCGACCTGGTGCTCGACGGCGTCCATCGGTCCCTCGAACGCGACCGCGCCGCCACCGCCTGATCCGGACCCGCCCGAGCCGGACCCGCCCGAGTCGGACCCGCCCGAGCCGAAACCAGCCGAGCCGTTATCAGCCGAGCCGCCGACGTCAGCTCACAGCCGGGTGTTCGTCGCGGGGGAACGCCTGCTGGAAGGCCTCGGCGACGCGGAGAACCAGGTCCTCGCGGCCGTGCCAGGCCGCGATCTGCAGCCCGACGGGCAGGCCGTCGACGAAGCCGCACGGCACCGTCACCGCGGGGAACCCCAGCCAGTTGAAGATCATCGTGTGGCTGCAGTACACCGGGGCGAAGCTGCCGCCCGGGAAGGTCGGGCCGTCCACGGTCCAGGCGCGCTCCCACTCCTCGACGGGCGCGGCGATCCGCTGCGCGGTGACCGACAGGATGACGTCGTAGCGCCGGAACAGGCGCTGGAAGCGTTCCCAGTTGCGCGCCCGAGACTCCGCCTGCTCGCGGTAGAGCAGCGGGTCCAGCGCCGGCAGCGGGGCCGAGTTGGTGCCGACCATGACCTCGTAGACGGACGGCTCCACCGTCCAGCGCACGGTGCCCCGCTCGGCGCGGTCCTCCCAGACCTCCGCGGTCGGGTCGACGGTGGCGCCGAGGGTGACGAGGCTGCGCGCGGCCGCCCGGGCGACATCGATGATCCGCGCGCTGTCGGCGGTGGCGTAGGTCGCGGCGAAGCCGAAGTCCTCGGTCCACGCCATCGACATCCCCTCGACACCCCGGTCGAGGGCGTCGACCGGATCGGGGGTGTCGTCCTGCAGGCACACGTAGTCCCGCCCGTCGCCGCCGCTCATCGCGCGGGTGAACAGCGCCGCGTCGCGGACGTACCGGGCCAGCGGCCCGTAGCTGGCGGTGAGCAGCATCGTCGGCTTGTCGTAGTTGACGTGCGGGATGAGCCCGCGGGAGGTGTGCAGGCCCACCACCCCGGAGTAGGCGGCCGGCAGCCGGGTCGAGCCCCCGCCGTCCGAGCCGATGGTCACCGGCAGCAGCCGGGCCGCCGCCGTCGCGGCGCCACCGGAGCTGGACCAGCCGGGAACCCGGGTGGTGTCCCACGGGCTGAGCGCCTCGGCGTCCCAGTTGAACGGGCTGAACACGCCGGGGCGGTCCCGGGCGAGCGTCAGGTCGGCGCCGGCGCCCATCATGGTGTTCGTACCGATGATGATCGCTCCGGCCCGGCGCAGGCGCTCGACGCAGATGTCGTCGAAACTCGACACCACGTCCGTGCCCGGCTGGACGTAGCGCAGCCCCTCGACGCGGATGTGCGACTTCACCGACGTCGGAATCCCGTGNAGCGGCCCGAGGGCCTCGCCGGCGGCCACCGCCCGGTCGGCGCGCCGGGCCTGCTCGCGGGCACCGGCGCGGTCGACCTGTTCGAAGGCGCGCAGGGTGGGGTTGAACTCCTCGATGCGGCCCAGGAAGTGCTCGGTGACCTCCACACAGGACACCTCGCGCTTGCCGATCAGTTCCCGGATGCGCCACGCGGGCAGCCAGGTGAGTTCCTCGCTCATGCCGATTGTCTCCTCATCGCCACGTCGGGGGTCATGTCCGTCGGCACGCCGTCGGGCACGCCGTCGGGCACGCCGGTGGGCACGCCGGTGGGCACGCCGTCGGCCCGGAATCGGGCGGTGCCCAGGTAGGCGTCGACGACGGCCGGCGTACCGCTGATCTCGGCCGGCGTGCCCGCGCCGATCAGCGCCCCGAAGTCGAGCGCGTAGACGCGGTCGCAGGTGCGCAACACCATGTCGACGTTGTGCTCGACGAGGAAGACGGCCATCCCGCGCTCGTCCGCGAGCCGGCGCAGGACCGTGCCGAGCTCGCGGGTCTGGGCATCACCGAGGCCGGCCGCCGGCTCGTCGAGCAGCAGGACGCTGTGGCCGCCAGCCACGGCACGGGCCACCGCGAGCATCCGCCGGTGGGCGTAGCCGAGATCCTGGACCGGCGTGTCGAGGAACGGCGCGAGCCCGAAGTCGGCGACCGCGGCCCAGCCGGCGGGGGTGAGCCGGCCGCGGTCCGGGACGACCAGGTTGGTGACGTAGGCGAGGCTGTCCCGGCGGTCGCAGGCACTCTGCAGGTTCTCCAGGACGGTGAGGTCCTCGAACAGTTCCAGTGACTGGAACGACCGGCCGAGCCCCGCGCGCGCCCGCCGTTCGCGGCTCCAGCCGTCGATGCGCGTCTCGCCGAGACGCACCTCGCCGCCGGCCAGGGTGGTGAAACCGGTGATCGCGTCGATCGTCGTGCTCTTGCCGGCGCCGTTCGGCCCGATCAGGCCCACGACCTCGCCGGGGCGCACGCGCAGGCTCAGCTCGCGCAGCGCGGCGACGCCGCCGAAGCGCACCGACACCCCGCGCAGCTCCAGCGCCAACGGCGGGACGCGATGCTGCTCGCGGCCCACCGCGCGCCCCGCCCCCCCGACCTCGGACGTCGGGGATGCGGACGTCGGGGATGCGGACGTCGGCGAATCGGGTGCAGGGGTGGTCGCCCGCCGCGCGCGTGGCCGGAGCCCGGGCAGCTGCCGGGGAAGGCGGTCGGCCAGCAGCGCGCGCAACCGGTCGTCGGCGCGGTGGCGCAGGAACACCAGGCCGTCGGGCGCGGAGGTCAGCATGAACAGCAGCCCGACCCCGCTCGCCAGCGCCAGGTAGAGCGCCACCTTCGCGCCGAGGAACCCGAAGATCTGCTGGCCGAGGGTCCCCGGGGCGAACGAGCTACCCACCAGCGGCCCCGTGGTGGCCCCGACGCCGCCGAGGACCGCGTTCTGCAGGGCCGTCACCGACTGCAGGCCCGCGAAGGCGCCGAAGCTCGGCACGGGATCGTGGAACGCCAGCAGGATGCCGCCGAGGGCGGCGATCATCCCGCCCAGGACGAAGGCGTAGAGCTTCGCGCCGACCACGGAGATGCCGAGCGCCGCGGCGGCGCGCTCGTTGGTCCGCACCGCGATCAGCCGCCGCCCGGCGCGGGACCGGCGCAGGTTGACGATCGCCAGGGCGACGACGACGAGGACGACGAGGACGAGGCTCGCGTATCGCTTCGGGAAGGACAGCGCGTCGACCGCCAGCCCGAAAACGCGGATCCCGCCGACCTGGTAACCCTCCGTCCCGCCGGTGTAGCGGGGGTTGCCGAACACGACGGCCTCCAGCGAGATCGCCAGTCCCAGGGTGAGGATCGCGAGGTGGACCCCGCGGGTGCGCAGCCCGCCGAGGCCCACCACGATCCCGACCGGCACCACGGCGAGGACGCCGGCGAGGGCGGCGAGCCAGAACGGCCAGCCGTGGTCGGCCACCAGCCAGGCCGTCATCAGCGCCCCGACCCCGGCGAAGCCGATCTGGACGAGGGAGACCTGACCGGCGTAGCCCGTGACCACCACGAAGGACATCAGGATGATCGCGACGATCATCTGGAGACCGAACGCGTTGACCCACGCGGCGGGCAGCAGCCACCAGATGCACACGACCGACGCGAGCACCGCGACTCCCGTCGCGAGCCGGTGGGGACGGCCGGCGCCCAGCCGCGGCATCCGGCCGAAACTGTCACCCTTCCCGGCGGTCGTCCGCCCGCGGGCGAGCAGCACCACCGCGACGAGGACGAACGGGATGGCGGTCGCCAGACCGGGCGCGGTGACATACCGCGTCACCTCGGACTGCCCTATCCCGATCACCAGGCCCGCGGCGAGGGTGATCGGGAACGACGCGAACCGTCCCACCACCGCCGCGGCCAGCACCGGGATGACGAGGTAGGTGAGGTTCGCGGGCCCGAGTCCGGTGATCGGCGCGAGCAGGATCGCCGCGAGCGCGCCGAGGGCCGCGCCGACCGCCCAGTTCGCCGCCCCGATGAGATCCGGCGAGACACCCAGGGCCGCGGCCGACCGGGAGTTCTCCGCCACCGCGCTCGTCGCCACGCCGAACCTGGTGAACCGGTAGACGGCCCACAGCGCGGCGGTGAGCACCACGACGATGGCGAGGATGTAGAGGCGGTCCCGGCCGATCTGCGCCCCGAACACACTGACCGGTCTGATCGGCAGCATGGACGGGATCACCTTCGGCAGGTCCCCGTAGCGCAGCACCGCCACCGACTGCAGGACCACCAGCAGGGCGAGGGTCGCCACGATCCGGGCGAGGCCGGACGCCCCCCGCATGCGGCGCAGGATCAGCAGGTGGAACGCCGCGCCGAGCACGGCGGCGGCGAGCAGCCCGAGCACCACCGAGACGGCGTCGGGCAGGTCGGCCCCGCGGCCCTCGAAGTACACGTAGGCGCCGACCATGCCCATCGCGCCCTGGGCGAAGTTGACCACACCCGACCCGCGGTGCACCAGGACGAGTCCGACGGCGGCCAGCGCGTACAGCGCGCCGGCACCCACGCCGAGCGCGGCGAATCTGAATACCTCGGTCATCTCGATCCCCCGTGGATCACTTGGTTCGCAGGATGGGGGCGATGTCGTAGAAGTCGCCCTTGCGAACCGCCTTGCCCCCGGAGATCTCGTAGTTGATCCCGTAGTGGTTGAACACCCGGCGGAAGGACGGGTTGTCCAGCGGCTGCGAGGTCCAGGGCGGAACGACGCCCGCGAGGTCCACGCCGCGCAGGCCGTTGAGCGCGGCGGTGAGGGAGGCGGGCGTGACCTCGCCGGTGGTGCTGCGCAGCGCGGATCCGACGAGCCGCGCGGCGATCCAGGCGACGACGGCCTGCTCGGTGAGCTTGGTCTTCGAGTCGACGGCCCGCGCGTCCGCCTGCACCTGCCCGATCCCGCCGGCGGCGGTGTCATGGGAGTTGAGCTGGCTGTCGACGACGATGAGGCCGTCGGCGAGGCTGCCCAGCGAACTGAGGAGATCCTCGTTGAAGATCGCCGAGATTCCACCGATCGTGAGGGTGCGGCCACTCTGCCTCAGGGCGGTGAGCGCCTGCGCCGCTCCGCTCGGGACCAGGCTGACCGCCACGCACGTGGCGCCGGCGCCGGTCAGCTTGGCGACCGCGGGCGACAGGTCCGCGGCGTTGGCCGCGACCGGGGCTCGCGCGACCTCCTTGCCGCCCCGGGACTCGAACCCCCGCTTGATGTAGTCGATGAGGAAGTCCGAGCCGTCGAGGTAGACGATGCCGAGCTTGGTGCAGCCCGTCTTGGCCAGGCCCACCCCCAGGGAGACGTAGAGCGCGAACGAGGAGCTGACCGGGAAGGAGTTGGGGCTCGTGTCGTCGCTGACCCCNACCACCGGAATGCCGGCCTTGGTCAGCGCCGTCTGGTCCTGGGCGGTGACGAAGCCCTGGATCACCCCGGCGACCTTCTCGTTGATCGCCTGCCGGGCGCAGATCTGATAGCCGCCGGACGTTCCCTTCGCGTCACAGGTCTCGATCCGCACGTTGGGAAAACCGCGGAGCACCCCGCGCGCCACCGGCACGACCTCCGGCACCTTGAAAGGAATGGTGCTGGTCAGGTCGCCGATCACCATGATCTTGGCGCTGACGTTCGACGTAATAGCCGCCGGCGCGCTCGGCGAGCCACCCCTGCCGTCACTCGACGACGATCCTCCGCATGCCGCCAGTACTAGCGCGAGACATAATCCGACGACAATCGTCGCCGTGCGTAAATTCCTGCTCCCGACCATGTGCTCCCCACGGGTCCCGAACCTTACCAGAAGAGGTGTGAGCTGTTTCATACCGGGGCTACCGATTGCTTTCTACCAGCTCGCATCCCGGTCCGCAAGTATTGGCGAAGCGTCTCGTAATCATTCCTGAATGCAGGCAGCAGAAGGCGTAACAGGGTCGGCGTCCCGATCCGCGCCGGATATTCCACGGATCGATTTCTCGGCGGCATTCGGCGCCGTCGGGTGAAGGCCGGCACGGGGGCGCGGGGGCACGGATGGCGGCCGGCGGTGAAGGCGGGGCAGGGCGGGGGCAGACAGGGTGGGGGCAGGCGGGGCAGGGGCTGGGGCGACTGAAAGCGGCTGAAGCGGCTGGAGACGGCTGGGGGCGGTCGGGGGCGGCTGAAGCGGCTGGGGGTGGTCAGTCGCCGTGAGCGAGGGCGACGAGGTCGTCGTCCCAGGCGTGGTCCACGGCGGCCAGGTCGACGTCCTCGGCCGGGCGGGCGTACCCGGAGCGCTTGTGGAAGTGCGCGAGCAGACGCGGGTCGACCTCGTGCTCGCCGAGCACCTCCTCGGGCCGCGGGCCGATGCGGGCGGCCGCGCGGGCCAGCGCCGCCCGGTCGAGACCGAAGACGTCGACGGCGTTCTCGCCGAGGATCGCCCGGGCCTCCCCCTCGGGCACGCCGGCGAAGGCGGCGCGGATCCAGTCGCGGGTGTTGGGCCAGGTCCCCTCCGGATGCGGGAAGTCCACGCCGAACAGCAGCCGCCCCACGCCGATCTCGTGCCGCATCTCGATCTCGGCGCGGTGGGGCGAGGAGGGAATCGCCACGCAGTGCAGCCGGAAGTACTCGCTCGGCGTCCGCTTCAGGGCGCCGCCCAGGCGGGCGGCGCGTTCGTCGAGGCGCCGCAGGGTCGCCGGCAGCCAGTCGGCCCGCACCTCGGTCAGGGCCAGGCGCAGGTCCGGGAAGCGGTCGAACACCCCACCCAGCATGAGCTGCCACATGGCCCGCCGCGGCCCCAGGTCGAGCTGCAGGGGCGAGTCGGCGCGGGCGTCCATCTGCTCCCGCAGCCGCTGCTGCAGGTTCAGGTCGATCTCGCCGGTCCCGCCCATCGCCTCGTGCACCTGCCGCAGGAACGCCTGGAACTGGCCCTGGACCCCGCCCCAGCCGGCGTGCACGGTCACCACCAGCCCGAGGCGGGCGCAGGCCGCCCAGAACGGGTCGTAGTACGGGTCGTGCAGCGGCGGCAGCGCGGGGTCGGCGACCATGCCGGGCAACAGGACACCGACGAATCCGTGCTCGGCCACCCAGGCCAGCTCGGCGACGGTCGCCGCCAGGTCCAGGCACGGCCCCGCCTCCGCGATGCCGTAGAACCGGCCGGGCGCGGTGGTCATCGCGTCCGCCAGCCAGCGGTGGTAGGCCCGGGTGCCGGCCGCGCGCAGCCGCGGCGGGTAGGGGTTGTTCACGACGCCGAAGAACGGCAGCGTGCACATCTGGTGGCCCGACAGCAGCAGCTCGCCGGCGATGCCCTCGGCGTCGAGCTCACGTACCCGCCGGTCCAGGTCGAACGCGCCGAGCTCGCCGCCGGTGCGGATCGCCTGCCGGCCGTCGATCACCTCGAGGGTCTCGTCGGACGAGCCGCCGGCGGTGATCACGACGGCCAGCCACTCGTCGTTCTCCGCCGTCAGGCGGTCGAGATCGCCGAGGAACTCCGGCTCGATGTAGTCGCGGTAGGCCTGCGGGGGAGCTCCGGTGTGACCGTCGGCGGAGACGAGGACCAATCGCTGTCCCATGTGACTCACCTCATAGATCGAGTCCGCTCACCCTGCCCTCACCCCGCCGCGCTGTCAACAGTGTTCACCTCACCAAAGTGCCAGGCCCGCCGCCGGACGAGGGCTCAGTCGGTCGCCAGCTCGGCGCTCGACAGGTAGGTCCGCTCGATCTCGCCGATGCGGCCGCGCAGCTCACGGGCCTCGCCCTCCAGCACCACCCGCCCATGGCTGAGCACGTACGCGCGGTCCGCGACCTCGAGGGCGTCCCGGACATGCTGCTCGACCAGGAGCACCGCGCCGCCCCGGTCCGCCGCCGCGCGCACGGCCAGCAGCAGGCGCTCGAGGACCAGCGGCGCGAGCCCGAGCGAAAGCTCGTCGGCGAGCAGCACCCGGGGGTCGGCCGCGAGCGCGCGCGCCAGGGTGAGCATCTGCTGCTCGCCGCCGGAGAGCAGGCCCGCCCGGCGGGGCAGCAGCGGCGCCAGCTCCGGGAACAGCTCCAGGCACCGATCGCGCTCGCCCCCGCCCAGGCGCAGGTTGTCGGCCGCGGACAGCTCCATGAACACCGACCGTTCCTCGGTGATGTAGCGCAACCCGCCGCGGGCGCGCCGGTGCAGCGGCGCGGTCGTGCGGCGCCCGTCGAGCAGCACCTCCCCGCGCAGCGGCCGCAGCTCCCCCGCCAGCGCCCGGACCGTGGTCGTCTTGCCCGCGCCGTTGACCCCGAGCAGCGCCACGACCTCCCCGGGCCGCAGGACCAGATTCAGGTCGTGCACCACCGGGGTGGACCCGTAGCCGACCGACAGGTCGCGGGTTTCCAACCGCGGCGGCGAGGGGCGTTCGGACGATAAGCCGACGTTGCCGTTGGGCTGGGGAGCCGGGATACCCGAAGTGGTCGTCATGCGAGGACGGTACCGCCCGGATGGCTGATGTCCATGGCCCTTCCGGAGGTCGCACCGCGCTTTCCTGAGGCACTCGTCGGTGCCCGTCCGACCCGCCTACCCGAGCAGGTGAACGTCGTTGACTTGGCGGTCACCGCGGACGTACGCTGCGCCCGCACCGGTCGCCCGGCGACGGCTGCGGCCGGCATTCCCAGTGCCCCACNAAACGCGTGGAGGATGACTGCTGTCATGGACGTGGACGGAAAGATCGAGGTAGCCTCCTACATTCCCGCAGACTCATTCTTCGGCTCGCCCTACATCGACTCGGACGTCTGGCGCGAGAGCCCCTTACCCCATCGCCACGTGCACGGTGGTTTTCAGGACACCGACACCCGCTTCACCTTCTACTTCCCCACCGAGGACTCCTACGACGGCCGCCTGTTCCACCCGCTCGAGGGGGCCCACGCGGGCCACGAGGACGCCTTCGGTGGCCCGATGGGCGACGTGATCGGCGGGCTGGTCCTCATCTCCCGGCTCGGCGGCTACATGGTCGAGTCGAACTCCGGCCACATCGGCGACGACATCGACCCCCGCGGCGGCGACGACCCCACCCTCTACGGCCACCGCGCCAGCGTCGAGACCGCCCGGTTCTCCAAGCACGTCGCCGCCCAGATCTACGGCGCCCCGCCCCACCACGCCTACGTCTGGGGCGGCAGCGGCGGCGGGCGGCGCTCGCCGCTGTGCCTGGAGTACGGCACCGGCGTCTACGACGGCGCGCTGCCGTTCATGGGCGGCGGCGAGATCGCCGCGCACGGCGTCACCACGCTCATGAAGGGCGCGCAGGTGATGGCCTTCGCGTCCATGTTCAACGTGCAGCGCCTGCTGCGCCGCCAGGCCGCCGGGGTCGTCGACGCGATGCGGCCGGGCGGCAGCGGCGACCCCTACGCCGGGCTGACCACGCACCAGCGCGAGGAGCTCGCCAACCTCTACCAGCTCGGCTACCCCCGCGGCGACGAGTTCATGATCTTCTCGCCGATGGGGCAGATCTGGCTGTGGTCGTCCATCGCCGACCGGCTCGCCAGCGAGGACGCCGACTACTTCACGTCCTTCTGGACGAAGCCCGGCTACATCGGCCACGACGCGCCGGACGCCGTCGCCGACGACCTCCTCGACGTGACCACGACGGTGAGCCGGGTCGTCACCGGAGGCGAGCTACTGACCGACCCCGCCTACGCCGGACCGGAATACGGCGGTCTGCGGGTGATGGCGTCGCTGATGAGCGCGGGGCCCGATCTGCCCATGGCGATCGAGGTCGAGGGTCTCGGCGACGGCTACCGCCTCGGCGCGGGCCTGCAACTGCTCAGCGGAAAGGCCAAGGGGCGCCAGCTCTACTGCATGGGCCACGCCGGCGACCTGCTCAGCGCCGACGGCGTCGCCGAGGCCAACCTGCTGCGCTTCCGCGACGTCGAGGTCGGCGACGAGATCCACGTGGACAACCGCCGGTTCCTGGCGTTCTGCTACTACTACCGCCACCACCTGATGGACGAGCCGGCGTTCGACTTCCTGCGCCCCGACGGCCGCCCGATCTACCCGCAGAACCGGGTGCCCACGATGTCGCCGCTGATGGGCGTGGCCTACTCGGGCCAGTACGAGGGGAAGCTGCTGTGGGTGCACCACACCCACGACGCCTCGCTGTGGCCGCCGCAGGGGCTGGTCTACGAGGCGGCGGTGCGCGCCGTGCGGGGCCCCGAGGCGGCCGGCGAGCGGTTCCGCCTGCGCTGGACCGAGAACGCCGAGCACATCCCGCCGGCGTACCTGCCCTCGGCGCCCGACCGGGCCACCTCGACCTGGCTCATCGACTACCTGCCCGTCATCGAGCAGAGCCTGCTCGACCTGGTCGCCTGGGTGGAGCAGGGGGTCGAGCCGGCCGGATCGCACTACGAGTTCCGCGACGGGCGGGTCGTGCTGCCGGCGAGGGCGGCCGAGCGCGGCGGCATCCAGCCGGTGGTCTCGGCGACGGTGGACGGCGGCGAGCGGGCCGAGGTGCCGGCCGGCACGGCGGTGACCCTGCGGGTGGACGCCGAGGTGCCGCCGGGGGCCGGCACGATCGTCGCGGTCGAGTGGGACCTCGACGGCTCGGGTTCGTTCGCCGACCCGGCCGACGTCGTCGGCACCCCCACGGCCGTGAGTCTGACCAGGACGCACACCTACCCGACGCCGGGCACCCGGTTCGCGACCGCCCGGGTGTGGTCGCACCGCGACGGCGACCGCGACGCCGTGCACCGCCGCATTCCGAACGTCGCCTCCGTGCGGATCGTCGTGACCTGACCCGCATCACCCCAGCCCGCCGCGGGGCCGGCTGCGCACCGGCGCGCAGCCGGCCCCGTGACGCGCCCGTGAGGGCTGCCTCAGCGGCCGCCGAAGTCCGCCCGGACGGCGGTGGTGATCTCGGAGTAGCGCCCCAGGCTCACCGCGTCGGCGCCGCCGTCGACCGGCAGGATCACCCCGTTGACGAACCGGGACAGGTCGCTGGCCAGGAACACCACGGCTGCGGCGATGTCCTCGGGCTGCCCGACCCGGCCGGCCGGCTGCTCGTCGCGCAGCGCCTCGGCGAGGTGTTCCATGAAGGCTGGCCGGCGGTCCCGGGCGATGCCCATGCCCATCACGGGCGTCATCGTGATGCCGGGGCAGATCGCGTTGGAGCGGATGCCGTGCCGGCCGAGCTCGGCTGCGGCATGGCGCACCACGCCGATGACGGCATGCTTGCCGATCGTGTAGCTCGGCTGGCCCAGGCCCCCACGCAGCCCCGAACCGCTGCTCGTGGTGATGATCGAGCCGCCACGGCCCTGCTCGATGAACACGCGGGCGGCGTGGCGGTGCCCGGAGACGGCCGAGCCGACGATGAGGCGCAGCGACCGGTCGAGCCCGTCCGGCTCGAGGTCGACGAACCCGGCCTGATCGCCGGCGCCGCTGGCGTTGTTGAACATGATGTCCAGGCCGCCGAAGTGCCGCACCGCGGTGTCGACCAGGTTGGCGACCTGATCGTCGTCGGAGACGTCCGCGTGGACGTAGAGCGCGGCGTCGCCGAGCCGCTCGGCGGCGGCCCGGCCGCGCTCGTCCTGAATGTCGCCGATGACCACGTGCGCGCCCTCGGCGACGAACGCCTCGACGCTGGCCAGGCCGATGCCACTGCTACCGCCGGTCACGATCGCCGTCTTGCCCACCAGGTTGTCCGGCATCGCCGTCTCCTTCCGGTCCGTACTGGCCAGGGGCGTCGCAATCCTTCTCGCGCGCCGCGACCGGCCGTTACCGCGGAATGTTCGTGGTCGGTTCAGCGCAGCAGGACCTGGCCGCCGTCGAGCATGAGCGTCGCCCCGGTCAGGTACTGCATGTCGTCGCTGACCAGGCCGACGATCGCTCGGCCGATGTCGGCGTAGGGGTCGCCGAGCCGACGCAGCGGAGTCTGGCGGCGCTGCAGCTCCCAGCGCTCGGGGCTCTGCTTCATGTACTCCTCAGCCGCCGGCGACCAGGCGGCCGGGCAGACCTGGTTCACCCGGATCCCGTAGCGGCCCCACTCGATGGCGGTGACCTTCGTCAGGCCGCCGATGGCCTCCTTCGCCATCGCGTATCCGAGCAGGCCGGGCGCGCCGCGCACCCCGATCCCGGACCCGAAGTTGACGACGGCGCCGTGGCCGGAGTCCCGCAACGCCGCGAAGCAGGCCTGCATCATGTGCACGCTGCCCAGCGGGCCGGTCTCGAAGGATTCGAGGAGCTGGGCATCGGTGGCGTCGACCGTGGGGATGCGGACGGTGTTGTTCCCGCCCTGGGCGTTGTTGATGAGGATGTCGACCCCGCCGAACGCGGCCAGCGTCGCCGCGACCGCGGCCTGCGCGTCGGCCCGGTCGGCCACGTCGCAGCGCACCGCCAGCACCCGGGCACCCTTGCCCGACAGCTCCTCGGCCGCCGCGACCACCTTCGACTCGGTGCGGCCGAGCAGGGCCACCGCGGCGCCCTCGTCGGCCAGCGCCTCGGCGATCCCCCGGCCCAAGCCCTGGCCCGCACCGGTGACGACGGCGACCCGCCCGGCAAGCCGGCCGGCCTGGCCCAGACCAGGGGCCGCCGTGGACCACTCGGATGCCGTGAACGGCTCGGATGCCGTGGATGGAACGGATGCCGTGGATGGAACGGATGCCGTGGATGGAACGGATGCAGCGATGGGCTCGGCCATCCCCGTCAGGCCCCCGCCGCCGCGCAGCGGGCTAACGGTGCGGAATCGACGTTCCCGGACAGCTCGCTCGCGCCCATCAGACAGCTCCGTCCTCTGTTGCCCTCGGGCCAGCCCAGCCCAGCCCCGCGCCGACGCCCACGGCCCCGCCCGGTACCCGCGGCCCGCGTGCGGGTACCGGGCAGCGTTTCAGAGTGGCCTCGACCACGTCAACCGGTCGCTACCGGACTCGGTGAACAGTGTTGACACGCCTTCGGTCGGCGCCTAATTTCCGGTGCATCGAGCTACCTCACTCGCGCCCGGGAGCGGGCCCACGCGAGAAAGGACCGATCATGCCGGATATCGTCATCGAAACGTCGAGCGGCCGGATTCGCGGCACGACGACACCAGCGGGCGTGCACGTTTTCAAGGGAATTCCGTACGGCGGATCCGTCGCCGGCGCGAACCGGTTCCAACCGGCCCGCCCGCCCGAGCCGTGGACGGGCGTTCGCGACGCTTTATCCTACGGTCCGACCGCGCCGCAGGCACGCCCGGCCGAGGCGGGCGGCGGCGGCGCGGCCGATCCCGCCGCGACCGCACGGATGGCGCCGTTCCTGACGTTCCTGCACGGCCTGGCCGGGGACGAACCGGCCCAGGACGAGGACTGCCTGGTGCTCAACGTCTGGACCGGCGGCGTCGACCAGCAGCGCGCCCGCGCCGTGCTCGTGTGGCTGCACGGCGGCGCCTTCAGCACGGGCTCGGGCTCCTGGCCGCTCTACGACGGCACCGCCCTGGCCGCCCGGGGCGACGCCGTGGTCGTCACGATCAACCACCGGCTGGGGCCGCTCGGCTTCCTGCACCTCGGCGAGCTGGCCGGGGACCGCTACCGCGACGCGGGCAACGCCGGCATGCTCGACATCGTGCTCGCCCTGCGGTGGGTGCGCGAGAACATCGCCGGCTTCGGTGGCGACCCGAACCGGGTACTGGTGTTCGGCGACTCGGGCGGCGCGTCGAAGACCTCCATCCTGCTGGGCATGCCGGCGGCGAAGGGTCTGTTCCACCGGGCGGCGGTGATGAGCGGCCCGCTGATCCGCTCCTGCCCGGCGGACGTGGCGACCGCGAACGCCGAGGAGCTGCTCGGCCGGCTCGGGATCGCCCCCGCCGACGTGGCGAAGCTGCACGACGTGCCGGCCGAGCTGCTGATCAAGGAGGCGGAGTCGATCGGGGTACCGATCGACTCCGGGCTCGCCGGGGCCGCCGGCAGCGAGCAGTTCATGCCCTTCCAGGCGGTTGTCGACGGCCACGTCCTGCCCGCCCACCCGATGGATCCGCAGGCCTCGCCGCTGGGCGCCGACGTCCCCGTCCTCGTCGGGTCGACCCGGGACGACATGAAGATGATCATGTTGGGGATGCCGTGGTTCGGCTCCCTCGACGACGCCGGCCTGGCCACGCTGGCCGGCGGCATGTTCGGCGCCGCGGGGCCGGAGTTCGTGCGCGCCTACCGGGCGGAGCGGCCGGACGCGACGCCGAGCGAGCTGGCGTGTGCCTTCGTGACCGACCGGGTGATGTGGTGGGGCGGGATCGACTGGGCCCAACGGAAGATCGCCGCGGCCGGCGCCCCCGTTTACGTCTACCGTTTCGATTTCGCCACACCCGCCCTCGGCGGGATTCTCGGGGCCACCCACGGCGGTGAAATCCCGTTCGTGTTCGACAACTACCCGCTCACCCCGATGGCCGGTGAGCGGCCCGAGAACGCGAATGTGGCCCGCGCGATCAGCGAGGCGTTCGTGCGTTTCGCCCAGGAGGGCGTTCCGGACCACCCCGGGCTGCCCACCTGGTCGCCATACACGCTCGACGGGCGCGCCACCATGATCTTCGACGCCGTGTCCCGGGTGGACGACGATCCCCGCCGGGCGATCCGCGAGCTCCACGCCCGGGTGTCCGCGGGCTAGCTCGCCCGAGCGCCGGCGCATCCGCCCGGATACGGTCCGGAAATGGACGACGCGGTCGAGGTGGATGACACGGTGGGGTCGGACCAGACGGGCAGGGCGGACTACGCGGCGGGGGCGCACGGCGCGGCGGGGGCGGGCGACCCTGGGCCGATCGTCGCGACCTCGGCGGGACGCCTGCGCGGCCGGCGTGTCGACGCGGGTGTGCTGGCCTTTCTCGGCATCCCGTACGGCGCGCCGACCGGCGGCGAGCGCCGGTTCCGGCCGCCGGCGCCCATGCGGCCGTGGACCGGCGTCCGCGACGCGCTGGCCGTCGGCCCCTCCAGCCCCCAGCCCACGGTGCCCGCGGCGGCGGCCGGGGCGTTGGCGGTCTTCGGCGGCATCCCCGAGCCCTCGATGTCCGAGGACTGCCTGGTGCTGAACGTGTGGACCCCGGCGGCCGACGGCGCCCGCCGGCCGGTGATCGTCTACTTCCACGGCGGGGGGCACGCGACCGGTTCGGCGTCCTGGCCCGTCTATGACGGCGCGGCCCTCGCCCGCCGGGACGCCGTCGTGGTCACGGTCAACCACCGGCTCGGCATCCTGGGCTACCTGTACCTGGCCGACCTGCTGGGCGAACAGTTCGCGGCATCGGGTGCCGCCGGAGCACTCGACCTGGTGCAGGCGCTGGAGTGGGTCCGGAACAACATCGCGGCTTTCGGTGGGGATCCCGGCAACGTCACGATCTCCGGCGAGTCCGGGGGCGGCTCCAAGGTCGCGACCCTGCTGGCGATGCCGTCCGCCCACGGCCTGTTCCACCGTGCCGTGATCATGAGTGGGTGGTTCGGCCTGCGGGGCACCGACCCCGCCCACGCCCGGTCCGTCACCGCGCGGGCGCTCGACCTGCTGGGCCTGCGTCCCGACCAGGCCGCGCAGGTGCTGACGCTGCCGGCGCAGCGGCTGGTGGACGCCGCCGCCGCGATGGGCGGCATCGACAACGGCCTCTACCCCGTCCCCGACGGGAAGATCATCACTGCTCAGCCGCTCGCGGCGGTCCGTGCGGGCCTGGCCCCCGACGTCCCGCTGCTCATCGGGACGACCCGCGACGAGTACAGCATGTTCCTGCCGTTGGCCACGATGGGCCGCCCCGGTCCCCGGGCGGAGGCGGAGCTCGCCCACCTGGTCAACGCCTTCGGATCCGACATCGTCAGGGTGGTCGAGGCCTACCAGTCCGCCCGGCCGGAGCTGAGCGCGGACCGAGTGCGGGTGGCGGTGGCGACGGACGGTCACGTGCGGCTGCCCGCCATCCGGCTGGCGCAGGCCCGTCTGGCCGCGGGTCGGGCGGCGGTGTACATGTACCGGTTCGACTGGGAGACCCCGCTCGACCCGTCGCTGCGGGCGTCGCACGGTCTCGACGTCCCGTTCTTCTTCGACACGGTGGACACCGCCACGGCCGCCGCCCTCGGCGCGGACGCCGAGGACTCCGACGGCCGCCGCGCGCTCGCGGCGCGGATGGGCGACGCCTGGGTCGCCTTCGCCCGCGACGGCCGGCCCGCCGCCGGGCCGGACCTCCCCTGGCCGCCGTACTCCCTGCCCGAACGCGCCACCATGTTGTTCGACGTCCCCACGCGCATCGAGGACGACCCCGCCGGCGCCGAACGCGCCGCGTGGGACCGCCTCGGCTGAGAGCGAGACCCCATCCTCGGATGGCCGAACCGCCCATCCCCACTGGCGCTGGGGGATGGGCGGTTCGGCGGTCGGCGGTGCTCAGGTGCGGCGGGCGCCCATCAACGCGACGGGTTCACCGGGAACACCTCGCACTGGGGAGCGCAGGCACAACGGGATCGCCTCGCGTGCTCCTTCGGTGCGGCGGGCATGGCACCTCGGGACGATCAGGATGGCAGAGAAACCTTCATGATCGCCTGGGGGTCGTACCCGTCTTGTTTCGGGGTCCAATCCGCAACCCACCACGACCCAGTCTCACCGGAAACCCCCGGCACGGCCCATGAGCCGCTACCCAGCAAGCTTGCCGGGACCCTGAACAAACCCTGGACGGGGTCATCCGCGCCGACGGCTCAGGGCCTACGGGATGGATCCAGACGAGCCAGGCTGCGTCCGCGTTCCAGCCCTCACAATTTCTCATCAATTCNTTGCCTTCGTTGGCATACAGGCTGTTATGCTCAGCGACTCCGGACGGTACTCATCCGACTACACCCCTCCATGGTCGGGCAACCCCCGTAGGGTCGCCCGAACTTTACCGGCGGTTCATCCGGACATGTCCATGTGCGGTCTGCCTGACAGTAGATGTTGTTCGTGTCCTGCTGCCTGTCCGATGGGTCGGAGGGTCATGCTCGCTGAAAAGGATTTCGCAGCCTTCGTCGCCCGCCATGCGGGAGTCGACGCCGAACAGGCTGATTCCGGCGCCCGCCTCGGCGCGGACCTGGGACTCGACTCGTTCGCGCTGCTCGAGCTGCACGCCGCGATATCCGGGCTGGGCGTCGACCTGTCGGAACGGGCCTGGTTGCGCATCGGTACGGTCGGCGAGCTCTATGACCAGTGCCTAGCCGGATCGCACCGGCCCGAGCCGGTGACACCCGAGACGCAACCCCCGTTCCCCGATATGTTGGCGCCGTCGACCGCATCGCGGATACGCTTCCCGAACGGGCCGTTCACCGTGCAGTCACCGGACACGGGTTCCGGAGCCCCAAATGGTGGAGAGGTCACGGACCCGGCCGGTTTGCGCATTGATCAGCGCGTTCCGCCGCCGACCGCCGCGATGCAGGGCGGCCGGGGCCTCGCGGACCCGACGCCGCCTCGGCCGCCGCAACGTAGCGGACGGTACTTCAGGCTCGCGCCGCTTCTCCCAGCGTCAACCCCGTTCCTCTACGAACTCGCGATCTCGCCGGAGACCGGGTTCCGGTGGCGGTATCGAGGTTCGGTCCCCAGCTACGCACAGTTCGAGCAGGAACTTTGGCAAGGAATGCTCTCCCAGTTCCTGGTGGAGTCAGTTGAGACTGGCGAACCTGTCGGCAATGTAATTTGCTACAACCCGGACTTTGCACTTGGACACGCCTACGTGGGCGCCGCGGTCAGCGGCCGCTACACAGGATCAGGAATAGCGATCGAGCCGGTCCGTTTGTTCATCCGATACGTCTTCGATGTCTGGCCTTTTCGTAAACTTTACTTTGAGCTCCCGGAATTTAACCTGCCACAGTTCGCAAGCGCTCTGGGAAACGGGCTGCGGACGGAGGGCAGATTGGTCGATCATGAGTACTACCAAGGCCGTTACTGGGATCGGCTGATCCTCGCCGTGTACCGGGACCGGGCCGGCTCACGGTAGGCCGGCCGGCAAAGAACCCTCGCAAACGACCCCCGGCCGGATCTCCGGCTGGCCCGGCGGATCGGGACGATAGTTGACATATCTAATCGAGGCGATCGAACGAGCCGCCAACCAGTCCGGCTCGGTGACGTTTCTCGACGGCACGGATGTGCAGCGGGTCGAATGGTCGAAGTTGTACGACGACGCCCTACGACTGTCCGCAGCGCTGCAGGAGATCGGCGCCGGCTCAGGCCATCCCCTGGGCATTCTGGCGCCGACGTCGCGGCCCGCGGTCGTGGCTGCCCTCGCAGGCTGGCTTGCCGGCACCAGTGTCACCTTTCTGCCGTCGCCGGCCCGTGCCACGACCCCGGCCGGCTACCTTGCGGCTACCCGCGCCCGGCTGGACTACCTCGGCGAGCCAGTTGTCCTCGTCGGCGACCCGTGGACCGGCGCGATCGATGGGCTGACCCGCCCCGGACGCGTTGTTACCGACCTGCCCGGGGTGCTGTCCACAGCGCTGGCCGGACCCGAACCCATCACCATGGTCCCCGCCGGCTCCGACGACGACCCGGCTATCCTCCAACTGACGAGCGGGACGACCGGCGCCGCGAAGATTGTGCAGATCAGCTATGCAAATCTTGCCGCCAACATCGACGCGATCAAGCGGGCCACCGGGCACGAGTCCATCCATGGCCGAATGCTGTCCTGGCTGCCGCTATCCCACGACATGGGGCTGGTTGGGAGCCTTCTGATGCCTCTGACCTGCGGACGATGTGACGTCATTCTGTCCAGCCCGGCCGACTTCCTGGCCAGACCCGCCGAGTGGATGCGACGGGTGGACCGCCATCGGGCCACCGCGACCGTCGGTCCAAACGCCGCATACGCTCTCGCAGCCCGCTTGCTCGCCACCGGCCCCACACTCGACCTGTCGTCACTGCGCTGCGCGCTGTCCGGTGGGGAACTCATAGACCCCGACGTTGTGGACGCCTTCACCGCGGCAGGGAGCAGACACGGACTCGACCCCGCGACGTTCGTACCCGCCTATGGGATGGCCGAGGCGACGGTCGCCGTGGCAATCTCTCCTGTTGGCCACGGACTGCGCTGCGACGTGGTGGGCGCGGAGGATCTCGAACGGCACGGAATAGCGGTACCGATGCCTGATGGCGCCGCACCGGGAGCCCCCGCCAGGCCGGGGATCAGCGTCAGCAACGAGGGCAGGACGCCGCCGCCGGCCGGCCGCGTCCGACGCATACCTCTGCTCGGCAGTCCGGTCCAAGGGCTCGAAGCAAGGATTGTCGATCAAACGACCGGTCGCCCGATACCCGAACGCCAGGTCGGCGAAATTCAAGTCCGTGGGACTTCGGTGACGGCCGGCTACCGTGGTGACGCCGAGACGACCTCGGCGCGATTCCTCCCCGAGGGTTGGCTCCGCACCGGAGATCTGGGTTACCAGGCCGGCGGCGAACTCGCGGTCACGGGCCGCATGAAGGACGTTGTCATCCTCGCTGGACGCAACATCTACCCGGACGAAGTCGAGCGAGCGGCAGCCCGGGTGCCGGGAGTGCGGCCGGGCAACGCGGTCGCCTTCGGCTTCGCGCGCCGGGGGCCGTTGGGAGACGGCGAAGGTCTCGCCATTGCAGTCGAAAGCCGAACGGACGATCCCGAACGCGTTCGCACCTTGGTTCTCGATGAGGTCCAGGCCGCGCTGGGAATTATGCCACACGCGGTGGTCGTCCTCTCGCCAGGATCCATCCCGAAAACCCCGTCTGGCAAACTGCAACGGGCCGAGGCCGCGCGGAGGTTCACGCCTCGATGATCCCTCCCGTACCCGCCCACGATGGGGACCGTCCAGGCGACCTCCCCGACCTGACCAGGACTCCCCGGTCCGGGGTCGATCTCGTCGGCACCCTACTTTCGGCCTGGACTGAAACAAATCCGCTACGCCGGGAAGCGGCGCTGACGGCCAGCTGCACCCCGGACGTACGCTATACCAACCCGATCGGACAGGCGCAGGGCAGACCTGCGGTCGCCGAGCTCCTCGGCCGGATCGCCCGCAGTTACCCGACCCTGCGGCCAGTTCGGATCAGTGCGATCGATCTCCATCACGGTTACGGACGTTTCGAGTGGGCCATGTGTCTTCCCAACGGCCATCGCGTGCTTGAGGGACTCGACGTGATCACCCTCTCGGCAGATGAAAGCCGCATTGCCGAGGTCGTGGCGTTCTTCGGCCCGACCGACCGCACCACCACCTATACCTACGGCGCGTCAGCTCACGGCGAACCATGACGCGCCGACGCGCATCACATTGCGCTTCCTTTCACTTCACACTTCACGTATTCACAAACATTCCGAAGGAGAAAGATGCGTAGCTTCCCGAGCCCCTCGCGCCGCGCGGTGGGGACAGTCGGCGCGCTCGGTGTGAGGATCGGCACCGCGCTGGGCGCCGCGCCCGTCCAGGCCGCCCAGCCCGCCCCTCCTCCCGTCGGCTTCGATCTGCGGGCTGCCGGTACCCACTCCTACCGGGCGGGAGGTCCGGTCGCGGGCACAACCGCATCGGGCACAACCGCATCAGGCGCAACCGCATCAGGCGCATCCACCCAGGCGATCGAATGGACCTGCACCATCTACCCCAGCGATCCGACCTATGCCGGTGGAACGATCTACGGATACGGCGAACAGAAGTGCTCCGGCCCGATCGCGGCCCAGGGCATCACCGTCTATGTCAAGCACTGGAACGATTCCAGCAATGTCTGGGAACGAGTGGGCCTGGTCGGCACCGCACGTGGCGGTGTCGGAGTGATCAGCGCCGAGGCGAGCCGGCTGTGCATCGGGTCAAGCAGCCCCCAGCAGTGGCGCACCGAGGTCGCAGGCTTCGGTTCCGGTGATTCTGGAAGCTCCTCGGCCACGGACTACTCGAACACCGTCAGCATCTACTGCCGTTGACCGACAAAGCGCAAACAGGCGCCGGCCGGGCTCCGGCGTTCCCCGACCCCCAGGTCATTCCCGGTGGCATCCACGTCTATGAGCGGCTGATCGAGACGCTGGATCTTGTGGTCGTGCTGCATGGGGTGCAGGCGCAGGCAGCCGGGTTCATGGCCGGGTTCTTCGCGGTGGGTCCGGCAATCACCCGGTTCCTGAGCGCCGACGAGGAGCCCGCAGCGCGAGCGGGGCGGGAAGACGCCACGCCGGGTGCTCCGGTCTGGTCCACCCGCGGACCGGCGGCCGTTCTGGTGCAATGCGCGCTTCGGCCAACAGAGCCGGATCTCACTCTCGATCTGTCGCCCTTCAGTGGCATCTACACCACAGACCGGCGAAGATCGCACGGTTGGGTCTGGGCCGCGCCAATTCCGCGCTCCGGCGATGTACTCTGCACCGTTCGCGCCGCCGGGCAGACCGGCCGGACCGTCCTCGACGGTTCGGCGCTGCGCACTGCGGCTCGGGCNGCACGCCGGATTCGGGGAACCGGCGAAGCCGATGGAGAGGGTCGGCGATGAGCGAGTCACCGGGCAAGCTGCCAGCGGTGCCGGTCCCGATCGGCGTCGACTGCTACGCGGTTCTTCTGGAGACCGCACGGCTCGCGGTCGTGGTCGACGGGGTACTCGCCGACCACGACGGCGTCGAAATTCACCTGACCGCGGTGGGAGCGGACCTGCTGTTCGCCACGACCTCGGAGCACACGCGGCCAGAGGGCGACGCGTTGCTGAAGCTGTCCCGATGGATGCGGCAGGAGACAAGCAGCGGGCCCCCCGAGCCGGAGGTGACCCTCGACATCACCAGCCCGGCCATGCCCGGACCACCCTCGGCGACAGTCACCCGGTCCGGGTCCTGGCTCGGGCGCGCATATGCGGTACTGCGGGTGGAACCGATACCCGCCCGTGGGGACCTCCACTGCGCCGCCGCCCTCGCCGGGGACGCCGCCGAGATGGTGATCAGCGGCGACGACCTGCGCCGCGCCGCGGATGCGGCGCAGTCCTTCACCCGGCGTGGCCGGGACCCCGCCGGCGGCAGCTGACTGCCACCCGGCTTCCGTCCGGCGGGATCACAGGTCGCCCGCGCCGACCGCCCATCCCCACGCGCCGGGGATGGGCGGTCGGCGGTCTGCGGCGGTCAGGTGCAGTCGGCAACCGTCACGCGGGAACGACCGTCACTCGGGCACGGTGGATGACGCCGCCGCCGCCACGAGCGGCTTCGCGTCGGCCGGCAGGATGAAGCCGGCGTTCACGGCGCTGGTCGTAGCCTTCGTCCAGGCGGCGACGAAGGCGCCGTGCGACGGGTACAGGGCGTGCAGCTGCGCCGGGGTGAACGGGACGGTGGTGCCGAACAGGGCGCAGAACGAGGAGGAACCGGTGTCCTGACCGAGCCCGGAGAGCTTCGCCACCGGAGCGTCGACCGCGGGGGTGCGGATGCCGCCCTTCACGTTACCGTTGGCGTCGAGAACGTAGGCGTTGTTCGCGATCTGCAGCCGCGGTGCCTTCGACGGCGCCTGCCCGGTGGTGACCCAGCGGTTGAGCTGCGAGAACGCGGCCTGCAGGACGTACTGCTGCTCGCCGGCGTTGATCGGCTTGGCGCAGGAGAAGCCGGCGGCCCCGGTCGGCGGGTTGCGCAGCGCGTTGAACGCGGCGACGCTGCCCTGTCCGTCGCCGACGTCCGTGGCCCCGATGCCGATGGTGTACGCGTCGGCGTGGGCGGTCCCCGCGACCTCCCACAGGCGGAACCGGTTGGTGTCGTCCTGGCGGGCGTCGACGTAGCCGAGCAGGCCGGTCGGCAGGTCCGTCTCGGTCTGGAAGGTCAGGACCGGGACGGCGAGGTCAGGTCGGATCCGGACGACCGCCGGCGCGGCGATGTCGGGGCGCTCCGGGGCCTGGGACAGCGCACTCGCGGTGCCGGCGCGGCTGTGCAGCAGATACCCGTCATAAACGTTTACGAGCGGGTGGATGGCGTTGACGTAGGTCGTCAGCCGGAAGGCCGACTGCGACTCGCCGTCGCCGAGCACCTTCTTCGGCGCCAGCCCGCCGAGGACCGTGCCGGCCGACTTCCGCACCGCCTGGCCGACCTGGGAGAAGATGTCGTACGAATAGCTGTCACCGGGGTGGGACAGCGCCTGGTAGCGGTCCGGGTCGGCGTTCTTCGTCGCGTTGAGCCCGACCGCCTGCGCGGACACCCCGACCCAGGCGTAGCCGTCCCGGATGAGCTGGTTGTGGGCGGCGGTCCAGTCCGGGGCTCCGTCGTAGCCGGCGGAGACGTTGAGCCATTCGACGACGACGGTGCCGTTGAACTTCTTCGCGTCGACCGGGCGGTTGACCACGATCCGGGTCGTGTAGGGCGCCGTGGCGGCCGGGGTCACGGTCCACTTGCCGTCCGATCCCAGCGTGCCCGACGCCTGGTAGGCCTTCGCGGAGCCGGCGAGGAAGTACTCGGACTGCCGGTACCCGACCTTCCCTAAGTCGAAGGCGGTGGCGCCCAGCACGGGAACGCCCTTACCGCCGGTGACGGGCCCGGTCACTGTGGGACTGGCGGCCGAGGGGGTGGCGGCCTCGGCGGCCGAGCTGGTCGCGATCTGGGCCACCCCGGCGGCGGTCACGGTCAGCAGCGCGGCCACCGTTGTCGTCGCGATCCGTCGGCGGCGGGTCCGCCACCTGGCCATCACTGTCATGGTCACGTCCTTTACGGCGAGGGACGCCGCGACCCGACCTGCCTCCACCGAGCCGCGACACGTCAGCATCGGTGGCTTCGCGAGCGATCGCCACGCGCGGCCCCGGTCGGGGAAACGACCTGGGCTGCCGCCGGAACGCCCCCGGAAAGGCTGGGTATTTCGCCGGAACCCGTTTCGGGGCTTTCCTGGAATCACTCATTCACGATGCTGTGTGCCCGACATTACGGGACTTCGACCGTGGACGGCACCCCACCATGGGGTAACGCTCTTCTTGACAGGCACGCTCCTTTTGGTCGGAGTCGGGATGGCGTGCGTTGTCACCCTCCCAACCCCGACGATTATCCGCCGGATGTCGGAAATCCGTATCCACATTACCGACGATCGCGCGGAACCCGGCGCACCCCGGACCGAACGCTTCGCCGCCGGCGCGGCCCCACCTCACCCTCAGCCGCCGCCCCACCGTCAGCCGCCGCCCCACCCGCAATCGCCGTCCCGGCCCGCGATCTGCACCGGCCCCTCGCCGCCCGGCGCCACTGTTCACTGGCAGTCGCAGCGGCCGTACCCGGCGACGAGTGCGCTGGGGATCTTCTCGTCGCCCGCCCCACTCTCCGCAGGCAGTCGCAGCCTTGGGGACATGGACGGGCCGGCGGCATGCGGCGGGCCGCTTCCCCACATCGCTCACGGATACGAACATACGTTCGACTTTCAAGCGTCCGGGATCTACCGTTGACTCATGAACACGCACGGCCCCAGCCCCGGCCGCGAAGCTCCCAGCCCGGTTCCCGACCCCTACGCCGACTCCCACCCCGACCCCGACCCCATCGCCGACCCCGACCCCATCGCCGACGCAGACTCCACCCCCGGTCCCGATTCCGACCTCGCCGCCACCCCCGACCCCGGCCCCGACGCCGTCCCGGCTTCCGCCTTCGGCACTGACCGGACGGGTTGTCCACGGCTGCTTGCCGCGCTGTCCGGGCTCGACGAGCTGGCCGGGCAGGCGGTGGACATGCCCGGCTGGTCCCTGTCCGATGGCGACCTGGACAGCGCGGTGCTGGACTGCTCGGCTTTGCTGGCCCGGCTCGCCGCGCTGCGTCTGGGGTTGATCCGTGAGCTGCACGGCCGCGGCAGCGCTCAACGCGAGGGTGCCACCAGCACCGCTGCGCTCCTGCGCGCCCGGCTGCGGATCCGCCCCGCCGAGGCCCAGCGGCTACTCGGTCTCGCCCTGGCAGTCGACGGCGACCTCACCGCTACCGGCCCTGCCCTGACCGCCGGCACCATCAGCGTCGACCAGGCCTTCGCGATCCACGCGGCGCTGCGCGCCCTACCCCGCGGAGTGGACGTCGGCACACGACGTGAAGCCGAAGCGCTCCTGCTCCGGTGCGCGGACACCTTCAACCCCGCCGATCTCGCCCTCCTCGGCCGCCACATCCGCGAACGGCTTACCGACGTCGACACCAGCCCTGGCGGCGACAGCCCCGACCCCGCCGACAACAACAGCGGTAGTAGTGGCGACGGCGACGGCGACGGCGACGGCGACGGCGGAAATGATCATAATCCCGACGGCGGCAACGTCGGCGGTGGTGCCGATGGAGACGATCCGGCGTCGCGCCGCCACCTGTCGATCACCGACCTGTCCGACGGGATGACCCGGATCAGCGGTGAACTTGATGCCGAGGGCGCCGCTCTCCTGCGCACCGCCCTCGACAGCCTGGCCGCCCCCAGCCCCGCCGTCGATGGCACGCCCGACCCTCGCAGCCCCGCCCGCCGCCGAGCCGACGCGCTCGTCGAGCTTCTGCACCGCGCCCTCGACGCCTCATCGGTACCCGTCTCCGGCGGTGTGCGCCCCCACCTGACCGTCACCGTCCCCTGGGCGACACTGGTCGGCCGCGGCGGGCCGGCCGCGTCCACGAGCTGGGGCCAGCCGCTACCCCGCTCCGTGCTACGCCGCCTGGCCTGCGACGCCGAGGTCAGCCGCATCGTCCTCAACCCGGACAGCGTCCCCCTCGACGTCGGCCGCACACAACGCACCGTCCCGGCCGACCTGCGCCGCGCCCTGGTCGCCCGCGACCGCTGCTGCGCGTTCCCCGGTTGCACCAGGCCGCCGAGCTGGTGCCAGGCGCACCACATTCGGCATTGGACCGACAACGGCGCCACCTGCCTGGACAACCTCGTGCTCGTCTGCGGCTGGCACCACCGCTTCCTCCACCACCACGGCTGGACCGTCCGACTCGGCGCCGACCGCCGACCCGAGTTCCTCGCACCTCTCTGGGTCGACCCGACCCAAAGACCCCGCCGAAACCCCTACACCCAGCCCCTCGAAACCCTCCTCGGCCCCCCGGCAGACCAGTGAGCGGCCCCGGAGTCGAACGTTGGAACCTCGTGGGAGGCGGTGCTCGGCGAGCACTTCGACGCGGCCCGAGCACTGCCTTCCACGAGGCNCGGCGAAGATCAGCCTGTGGGACCGTTCGGGAACTTGAGCAGGGAGCCGGCATCGACCCGGATCTGCTGGCCGGTGATGTACCGGGACTCGTCCGAGGCGAGGAACAGCACCAGGTTGGAGATGTCAACCGGCTCGACGTAGGGGATCGGCATCGCCTGGAACGCGACGAACGCGGGCTCGACGTCCTCCCGGGTCGGGTTCTCCAGGTCCGGCCGGAACTGCGCGTACAGCCCATCGTTGTGGAGCAGGTGGGTGTTGACGTTGGTCGGGTGGATGGCGTTGACCCGGATGAACTTCGAGGCCAGGTGGAGCGCCATCTCCTCGACGTAGCCGATGAGGATCTTCTTCGACCAGCCGTAGCCGGCGCTGCCTGGGCCCATCGCGGGGTTGTCGGTGGTGTTGGGCAACATGGCCGCGGTCGAGCCGGTGACGATGATGGAGCTGCGGTCCGGCAGGTGCGGGACGCTGACCGCGACGGCGTTCAGCACGCCGATGAGGTCGACGTCGACGGCGTCGATGAAGTCGGTGGCCTGGGGGTCGCCCATCGCCATCGGCAGGATGCCGGCGTTCGCGACGACGATGTCGAGGCGGCCGAGCTCGGCGACGCCCTTGTTGACCGCCTCGCGGAGCTGGTCGCGCTCACGGACGTCGGCCTTGGTGGCGATGATGCGCCGACCGAGCTTCTCGACCAGGGTGACGGTTTCGGCGAGGTCCTCCGGGGTGGACAGCGGGTAGGGGTTCGACTCGATCTGCTCGACGATGTCGATGGCGATGATGTCGGCGCCCTCCTGCGCCAGGCGAACCGCGTGGCTGCGGCCCTGCCCGCGCGCCGCACCCGTGATGAAGGCGACCTTGCCCTCGAGGCGACCTGGCATTGTCCTGCTCCTCTGTTCGTGCGTGCGATCAGGTGGTGGGCTGTCCGGATAACGGTGGTCCGGGCATGAGCGGTCCGGGCATGAGCGGTCCGGGCAATCGCCGGACCGGCGAACAGCGGCCCGGGTGTGGGCGGCCCAGACGAACTGCGGCCCGTACAGCCGGCGGCCCGGAGGATCAGCAGCCCGGATGTGGGCAGCTCAGCCGGCGTAGCCGACGGACTTGCTCTCCAGGTGCTGCTCGAAGCCCTCGATGCCGCCCTGGCGGCCGTTGCCCGACAGCTTGTAGCCGCCGTAGGGGCCGTTCGAGCCGTAGAAGTTGCCCCCGTTGACGTTGATGCTTCCCGTGCGGATCCGGCGGGCGACGGCCAGGCCGCGGTCAAGCGAGGCGGAGAACACTCCGCCGGACAGGCCGTACGGGCTGTCGTTGGCGATCCGCACGGCGTCCACCTCGTCGTCGAAGGGGATCACGGCGGCCACCGGGCCGAAGATCTCCTCGCGAGCCACCCGCATGCCGTTGTCCACGTCCGCGAGCAGCGTCGGCTCGACGTAGTAGCCGGTCGGCAGGTGCGCCGGACGGCCGCCGCCGGCGACGACCCGCGCGCCCTCGGCCTTGCCGATCTCGATGTAGTCCAGCACCCGGTCGCGCTGGCGGGCGTTGATCTGCGGGCCGGAGAGGTTCGCCGGGTCGTTGGGGTCGCCGTAGGGAAGCTGGCGGAACACCTCGGTGAGGATCTCGAGGCCCTGGTCGTAGACGGAGCGGGGCAGCAGGATCCGCGTCGTCATCGCGCAGCCCTGCCCGGCGTGCAGGCACGCCCCGAGCCCGGCCCCGGGCAGCACCGAGGGGAGGTCGGCGTCGTCGAGCACGATCATCGCGGACTTGCCGCCGAGCTCCAACAGCGTCCGCTTCATCGTCCCGGCGGACAGTTCGACGATGCGCCGGCCGACCCCGGTCGACCCGGTGAACGACACCATGTCCACCCGGGGATCGGTCACCAGCAGCTCGGCCACCGCGTTGTCCGAGGTCGGGACCACGTTCACGACGCCCGCCGGGATGTCCGTCCGCTCCGCGACGAGGCGGCCGATCCGGGTGGCGTTCCAGGGCGTGTCCGGCGCGGGCTTGAGCACCACCGTGTTGCCGGTCGCCAGGATCGGGCCGAGCTTGTTGATCGTCACCTCGAACGGGTAGTTCCACGGCACGATCGCCGCGACCACCCCCACCGGCTCCTTCCAGACCGCGCGGTGGCTGGGTCCGAACAGGTTCGTGTCGGGCAGCGTGCGCTCCCACGGGAAGGTGTCGATCAGCTCCAGCGGCCCGCGCAGGCCGTCCGCCAGCGGCCAGTCGAGCTGCGCGAAGTGCGTCACCGCGACCGGGGCGCCCGCCTCGGCGATGAGCTCCGCGCGCAGCGCCTCCTTCTCGTCCTCCAGCGCGGCCTGCAACTGGGCCAGGCACCGCTTGCGCAGCTCCCGGTCCGTCGACCACGACGACTCGTCGAACGCGCGGCGCGCCGCCGCGATGGCCCGGTCCATGTCCGCCGCCGTGGCGTCGGTCGTCTGACCGAGGACCTCCTCGGTGGCCGGGTTGATGTTGTCGTAGCGGCCGCCCGCCACCGACTCGCCGAGTTTCCCGTCGATCAGAAAGCGAAGCTCGCCCTGCACGGACACCGCCTCAGACACCGTCGTCATCGCCGATCAGACTCCCTCGCCATCGAAGACCCGTCCTGACGGGGCGGGTGCGTCGAGGAAAGTTACAGCGCATCTGACACTATGTCTACGTGTAGGCCCGGATTCGCACACGAGGACGATCGGCCTCTTTGTACGAAAGTCCGTCGCGCGCCGGAGCGATCGATCGCCCCCGGCGGATATTTCGGGCATGCCGAACCGCAATCCCGCTTTGGTCACCGCGGGATCGGCGGGACGGCTATTTGAACAGTCGCCACTTCCGGCCAAGGCGGGACGTCGTCTGCTGGCCGGGTCCACCGGCCGGGCCCGGGAGTTGGAAGGCAGGCACGCAGGAACTGCCGAACCCCGGCGGTGAAGGATTTCGGTGCTCGCAGCCTCGTCCGACCGAGACTGCGCCCTGGAGTATCCGTCTGGTGACATCACCCCTCTCCGAGCCGCCGAGACATTCCCTGGATGGAGAACCTCCGAGTCAGGTCAGGCGTCGTCTTCCGGGCCGGGATCGCCGACCTTCGCGGGCGCGGCGACAGAAGCCCACAGGGTCACGACCGCGTCGGTCATCTCGTCGGGGTTGGGGGACGGGATCAGATACAGCGAGCTCGTGGCTCGCAGCAGAAGCTCCGCCAGGACCTCCCGTCTCACCGTGCCTTCCTGGACGATGCCAAGATCGTCGAACACGGGCTCGAGGAGTTCCGTCACCTGGGCCACGAAGGTCGGGAAGATGCCGCGGATGAACTCCAGCGCGAAGGCGGGCTCCGCTTCGATGACTCGGGAAACCTCGGGATGGTCGTCTCCGTAGTGCATGATGGCGTCGGCGATCGCGCGGAGGCGACCGGAGGCGACCGGCTGCCCGGCGACCGCTTCGTCGAGCGCGGCGCCGACCCCCCGCCGGACGTGGTCGCTGATGGCGGTGAGCAGCTCACCCTTGGTCTTGAAGTACCGGTAGAGCGTGCCACGGGAGACCTCCGCAGCCGCGGAAACATCGCGCAGGGACATCTTGGCCGGGCCGCGAGCCGCTATGCACCCCAACGCTGCATCGAGGATCTTCGCGGGCGTCTCGAACCTGTTCCCCACTGCGTGCCTCCAGTCCGACTGCGTTCGTCCAGTCTGACGGCGTGCCTCCAGTCCGACTGCGTTCGTCCAGTCCGACGGCGTGCCTCCAGCCTGACGGCGTGCCTCCAGTCCGACTGCGTTCGTCCAGTCCGACAGCGCGCCTCCAGCGTGACGGCGGGACGACCCGCTCCCGGCCTCGTCCACACGAGCGTGCCCCTGGTGGCCCCTAATGGCCGATGGTGGGAGGACTCCCAGGATCAAGATGTTGTGCGCCGGGGCCGTCGAGGAGCCGCCGATGCCTACCAGGGTTCCCGAAGTCACTCAATGCGATCGATCGGATACTCAATCCTTTCAAGGAAGATCGAATAGAACTTTATTGACTCTATTGACTCAATAAGGCTAGCCTACCAGCGTGTCGCAGACCACAGTCTCGCATCGTCGAGCACAGCCACCACCGAGTCGTCGGGCCGCCGTGCGGATGCGGGCGCGGCATGCCGGGCAGTGGTCGGCGTGCCCCAGTCCAGGAGAAAGGGTGGAGCCCCCCGTCGTCTGACCAGATCAGGGCCGCGCGTCGCCCCGATCCAGGCCTCCCCGGCGGCCAGGCCGCGGTCGCGCTGGGTAACCAGTGACACACAGGCACGGTGGCGTTGCATCACGACGGAGAACGCCCACCCTGACGATCGTCCGCCTTGCCCCAGAGGGCACCGTCCGGTCGCGTCGAGAACAGGCGCCCGCAGCCGATACCCGACGGCTCCCGAGCCGGCCCGCCGGCCGCGCCGCCAGCCGGTCCGCTCCCGACGATGATCTGGTCGCGGCCGTCAGCGCGAACCGTTCTGTAGACATGGTCGCCGCACATCGCCTTTGTCGCGCGCGACGAGGTGCCCGACCAGAAGTGTTTCACCGACCTCGCCATCCCCCCAAGAAACCCGGCAGCCGTTTCCCGAGCCGGGTCGAGAGCCGGCGCGGCGGGACGCAACGTTCTCGTGTACGCACTCTAGGGATAAGTCGGTGCCACTGAACATCGGACGGCGCTCGGTGACTGCGGCGGCAGCTATCCGGAACGCCGGCGACTTTCCCGTCATTCCCACTGCGCTCATCACGCTTGACTGCGTCCCACCGCAGGCTGGCGGAACAGGCCGACAGG
Source organism: Frankia sp. ACN1ag (assembly GCF_001414035.1). NCBI lineage: Bacteria > Bacillati > Actinomycetota > Actinomycetes > Frankiales > Frankiaceae > Frankia > Frankia sp. ACN1ag. Next base: position 55,026 of record NZ_LJPA01000031.1, read on the forward strand.
CTTGCCGTTACTACCGATCACCGACACGCTGAAACAGCGCCGGAAATGCGGTAGATCGGCCCGGCCGTCATATCATAATCACGAAACGAGAGGCCGACCCGTGACCACCGTAGACGAAGCAGGATTTAGCGACACCGACCTGGACCATCACAGCGCAAGATTCCGGGAACACAACTACGAGATTATGACGGATCTCCAGAACCGTTGCCCCGTGGCCAAGTCATCGGCCTGGGGCGGCTACTGGCTCGTCACCTCGTATGCGGCCGTGTTCGACGCCTGTCGAGACTCGGATCTCTTCAGCAACCATATGAGCAAAGCTATTCCGGCCCTGCCGATCGAGACGTCTTTCATTCCGATCGACATCGACCCGCCAATGCTGCAGAAGTACCGGAAGTTACTGCTTCCCTACCTCTCGCCCAAGGAGGCGGAACAACGGGAGCCGGCCCTGCGGCGCACGGCCACCGAGTTGATCGACGCCTTCATCGAGAGCGGCGAAGCCGACCTCGCCGAGCAGCTCTTCACCCCGCTTCCGGCCCGGTGGACGCTGCAGCTCCTCGACTTCGACGAGAGCCGCTGGCCGGACTGGATCGACTGGCTGCACTCTCTCATCCATGACCGTGCCTATGCCCCGGAGCGGTCCGCCCAGTCCGCGGCCAACATCTACGGCACGATCGCCCAGGAGATCGCCCAGCGCCGGCTCCACCGGGGCAAGGGCGTGCTCAGCGATCTCATGGAGGCGGAGATCGACGGGGCGAAGCTTTCCGACGAGGAGCTTGCCGGCATCGTCGTGCTGCTCCTGCTCGGCGGCATGGACACCACGGCAGGCCTCACCGGCAATGCCTTCCTGCGCATCGACGCCGATCCTGCACTGCGCCGCCGGCTCCTCGAGGACCCGGCCGTCCTGGAGAGCGCGACGGAGGAGTTCCTGCGCCATGACACCCCGGTGCAGGGCCTCACCCGAGTCGTCACCCGGGACGCGGAGTTCCACGGCCGCCAGCTCAAGAAGGGCGACCGGGTCATGTTGATGTTCGCGGCGGCCAACCGCGATCCCAGCGCCTTCGAATGCCCGCACGAAATCGATCTTGATCGCGGCACGAATCGNCACATGGCCTTCGCGCTGGGTGTCCACCGCTGCCTGGGATCGAACTTCGCGCGGGCCATGTTCCGCGTGATGATTACCGAACTGTTGCGTCGGCTGCCGGACGTGCATGTCGCGGCTCCCATCGAGCGCCTTGCGGACGCGGGCGACGTCTACGCGGTAAAGCACCTTCCGGTTCGCTTCACTCCCGGGCCGCGCGAAGGCGTGGGTATGCCTGCCTACCGTGACTGAGCCAGCGGCCGCGGTCCCGTGGCGCCTTACGCGACGCCTGGAACGCCGCAGGATCTCGAACCCGTTCCGGATCTGGTAGGCGGTCGCACCGGGATGAGCTGCGCGGTCGGATACAGCTTCCCAGCACCACGTCCGGCTTTCTCATCGCGCACTGCGTGATGACCATCGAGCTGAGAGGGACTCAGATGAAGGTGTCGGTCAGCAACGAGTTCTGCCAGGGCCACGCGCAATGTCATGCGAAGGCCCCGGAGGTCTATGCGCTCGACGACGAGGGTTTCATCGGCGCGGTGGCACAGCTGGACGTGCCACCTGGCCTGGAGGAGGCTGCCCGGCTCGGTGCCGCGGCCTGCCCGGAGCGAGTGCTCTCGCCGGTCGAGTAGGTGTAGTCCGCGCGAGCGGGGACCTGTAAGCCGAAGGGGGTCCGGTCGGGCCCAGTCCAGTCCGGTCGGGCCCCGTCCGGTCGGGCCCCGTCCGGTCGGGCCCGGTCCGGTCGGCTCAGGTCGGAAGGTCGTCGAGATCGGCGCAGAGGGCCCGGATGATCAGTGCGGCCGTCAGCCGGGTCCGGCCCGCCGGGGTGTCGATGGAGAAACCCAGGACGCGCTCGGCCTTGGTCAGGCGCGCGATCAGGGTGCTGTGGTGCACGTACAGCACGGCCGCGGCCTGCCGCAGCGAGGCGGTGGCGCCGACGGCGACGAGCATGGCCAGCGTCTGCGGGCCCTGCGGCTCGGCGCCGAGCCGCCGCAGCGCCGCCACGTCCGGCGAGGCGGCGAGCCGTTCCCCGGGCACCTGCTCGGCGATGGCCCGCCAGACGCCGAGGCTCTCCTCGGTGACCAGCGCCGACCCCCCGGCGAGCGTGGTCAGCCCGGCCGGCAGCCCCGAGCCGGTGAACCGCAACGCCGTGCGGGCGCCGCGCCACGCCCGCTGCGCCGCCGAAGCCGGCACCGGCGCGGACCGGCCCACCTGCACGCCGGTCGGGATCGTCGGCTCGTCGGCGGGTGCCTCCCGACCGACCACCGCGCGCACGTCGCCGATCCGCACGGCGCGCACCCATGGATGCAGCCCGGCCAGGAACTCGGCGCCGGCCGCGGGATCGGGCGAGCGGACGGCGTAGACCGTGACCGGGCAGGTCGGCTCGATGCCGAGCAGCCGCAGGGCACGCGCCCGGCCGGCATCATCAGCGCCCGCGCCGAGCACCAGTTCCAGCAGCGCCGGATCTCCGGTCCCGGGATGGTCGAGCCGCGGCCGAGGGGACAGCGCCCGAACCGCGTGCGCCAGCCGGTCCAGGAGCATCCGATCCTGCGCGAGCGGCTGTCCCGGCCGCGCGAGCCACACCCACCGGTCATCGCCAACCGGCGCCCGGGCCACACCGTCGGGCGGGTCGCCGGCGGACGGGACTCCCCCACCAGCCCGCACCGCCAACGGCGGCACCGAACCACCGGCGAGGCCGACCTCGCACCCGGCGAACTGGGCGGTGGCCGACAGCACGGCCTCCAGGCTGGCCCGGTGCTCGACGAAGCCGTCGAAGAAGGCGATGATCCGCACCGCGCCCAGCGCGCCCTCATCCAGGTCCGCCAGCCGCAGGATCAGCCCCTCCATGCCAGGAGACTACGACCGTGGGCAGGCGCGCGGGCGCCGGCAAGGCGCGCGGGCGAGCGATCGCCGCTGGACACGAAACAAGCCCGCGCTCAACGATGACCCGAGGCCCCAGCCCCCGGGTGCCAGCTCACGGACGGGAGGATCGCCGGTGCGCTACGCCATCGACCCGGAAATCGCGCCGTGGATTGCGCTTCTGGTCGACGTGCCGATCGCCGACGTCGCACAGGCCCGCGCGCTGATACGGGAGCTCACCGCGGCAGCGCCGCAGCCCGATTCCGGCGGTATGGTCTCGATCAGCGAGCGGACGATCCCGGGACCGGCGGGGGCGCCGGACGTCCGGGTGCGGATCTACCGTCCCGTCGCGGCGCCGGCCGACTGTCCGGCGGTGCTCTTCCTGCACGGCGGCGGTTTCATTCTCGGCGATCTCGACATGGCGCACTCCGAGGCACTCCGGTTCGCGGAGCTGGGTTGTGTGGTGGTCAGCGTCGACTACCGGCTCGCGCCCGAGCATCCCTACCCGGCCGCGGTCGACGACTGTTACGCCGCGCTCACCTGGCTGGCCCGCGAGGCCCGGCCGAGCCTGGGCGTGGATCCGGCGCGCATCGCCGTCGCCGGCGGCAGCGCGGGTGCGTGCCTCGCCGCCGCGCTGACCCTGCTCAGCCGCGATCGCGGGGGCCCCGCCCTCTGCTTCCAGTTTCTCACCGCTCCCAAACTCGACGACCGTCTCGACACCGTGTCGATGCGCACGCTCACGGACACCCCGATGTGGGACAGCGGAAAGGTCGCGCTCACCTGGCGCTACTACCTCGCCGACCGCGCCGGCGCCCCCGACGCGGTCGTGCCGCCCTACGCGGCGCCGGCGCGCGCGGCGGACCTGTCGGGCCTGCCGCCCGCGTTCGTCTCGGTCTGCGAGTTCGACCCGCTGCGCGACGAGGGCCTCGCCTACGCGCAACGGCTCGTCCAGGCCGGGGTGCCCACCGAGCTGCACCTCTACCCGGGCACCTTCCACGGCTCGCGGCTCATCCACAACGCCAAGATCACCCGGCAGATGATCGCCGACGAGGATCGCGCGATCGTCCACCGCCTCGGCCTCGAGCCTCGTCTCCTCCCGAGCCGAGAATCCTAGGACCGCTCCCGAGCTGGGAATCCTGGGACCGTAGTGCTGGGACCGCGAGTGCTGGGACCGCGAGTGCTAGGACCGCGAGTGCTAGGACCGCGGGCGGGCGGAAACCTGCCGGCGCGGGTCCCCCGGCTGCTCGAAGCCGCTCAGGACGTGGGCGAATCCGCCGTCGACACGGGAGTCGCGGCGCGCGCTGGTGGTGACCCGCACCGCGGTCGTATGCAGGACGCGCAGGTCGAGATGGCGGTGCAGGTTCGCGGCCAGGGCGTTGTCCTCGCCGACGGAAAGCGGGGGGATGCCGCCGACCCGGTTGTAGGCATCCAGGCGGATGCCCAGGTTGGCGCCGTGCGCATGCCGGTGCCGACTCGAGTCTGCAGGTTCCATCCCACGGTAATGCCGCAGGAAACGTCGCTGAGCGGGGGCGGGAAAGCCGTCCCAGTCGTCGATGTCGACCACGCCGAACACCGCATCCGCGCCGTCGCGCGCGAACTCCACCTGAGTCGTGATCCAGTCGGGGGAGACCTGGCTGTCCGCGTCGGTGGTCGCGAGCCACACCGCGCGTGGATGGATTGCCGGCATGCCCGCCGCCACCCGGGAGATCAGGTGCGCGAACCCGCGCGACCGGGCCCTGCCCACGTTCCGCTCGCGCACGGCGAGGGTCGGCACGGCGCGCGTCCGGCAGTGCCGGGCGGACTCGTCGCCGCAGTCGTCGAGCACGACCAGCACCGCGACGTCGACGCCACGCAGACCCGGATGGTGGACCGCCTCGCCCAACGCGTCCAGGCAGGCCCCGATCAGATCCTGCTCGTCATGGGCCGGGACCACGACGCCAACCCTGCTGATTCGGTTCACAGCAGGCTGACCCGCTTCACCGCAGGCCCGTCCGCGCGGCGACCGAGCGGGCGTCGCGCGCCCAGACGTCCGCCACCAGATCGTCTTCGAGATGGTGCACGAGGCGCGTCAGTCCCGCACCGGCGGCGGCCTCCCCGAGCAGCGCATGCACCTCGTCGCCCCCGCACGGGTAGTCCTCGACGGGATGCCGCCAGTGGACGGCGACGAGCGTGCCCGCCGAGGCGGTGGCACGGGCGGCAACGAGGCGGGCGTCGGCCCGGTCGAAGTAGTAACCCACCTCGGAGAGCACCACGAGCTCGAAGGTCCGCGTGGGCCAGTCCCCCGGCAGCCGCGCCACCTCGACGCGCACGTTCGGCAGGTCGGCGGTCTGGCGGGTGGCGGCCGACACCGCGGCGGGCGCCACATCGGTCGCCAGCAGCCGCCCGCAGCGGCCGGCGAGATCGCGGGTCAGCAGGCCGATTGAGCAGCCCGGCTCATAGCCGGTCGCATAGCGGTCGTCGGGGAGCAGGGCGACGGTGAGCGCCCGCTTCCGCCGCTCGTACCAGCGGTCGGCGAAGCCCCACGGGTCGCCGTCGCCCGCGTACATCTCGTCGAAGTACTGCGGCGGCAGCGTCATCGAACCCTCCGTGAACCCTCGCGGCCCGGCTTCCCGCTGTGTACCCGGGTTCCGGTCGGCAACGACAGCAAGGACGACAGCAGGGACGGCAGCGGGGACGGCAGCGGGGACGGCAGCGGGGACGGCAGCGGGGACGGCAGCGGGGACGCCGCTCGCGAGTCACAGCGACCAGCCGGGCTCGGCCGCGGCAACGACGGCGGCGCCGAGATCGGCCAGGTCCCGTTCGGCGTGCTCCTGAAGGAGGTAGACCTCCAGGTCGGCGACGCGAGCGGCATGCCGGCGGTCGCGGGCGCGCGGCCCCGGCCCGAGCGCCCGATCGACCCGGCGGATCACCTCGGCCGCCGCCCCCGCCACCGTCGCCCGTGCCCGCCGGGCGAGACGCGCGTGATCCGCGTCGGGACGGCCGTCGACCGCGACCGCCGCCGCCCGCAGCACATCGCGGGCGCCACCGAGCGCGACGTCGACGGCGCCGAGATGGGCCGCCGCGTGCGGGTCGTCCCCGCGGCCGCCGACCCGCTCCCGCAACGGCGCGGCCACGGCGGCAGCACCCCCGTACCAGCAGGCCGCGACGCCGATCCCGCCGATCCAGAACCCGGGACGGCGCAGGTATTCGTCCGGCCCGCCGACGGCGCGGGCGGGAACCCGGTCGAAGCGGACCCGCCGGGTGTCGGCCGCCTTCATGCCGGGGGCGGCCCAGTCGTCGGCGGCGACGGTGATCCCCGGGGCGTTCAGCGCGACCGCGAGGAGCTGGCGAGACTGTCCGTGGCGGGCAGTGACCAGGGCGTGGGTCAGCAGGGTCGCGCCCGAACACCAGACCTTGGCCCCGTCGAGCAGCCAGCCCGTCCCCTGCTCCTCGAGCGGGACGGCGGTCAGTACACCGGTGGGATCCTCCGCCGCCCAGACCCCCCAGCGGGACCCCGGCGGCAGCGGTTCTCCCGCGAGCTCGGCGACGATGGCCACCGCGTCGGCGTGCGCCTCGGCGAGCCGCGCGAGCACCAGATCGTCCGCCGCGAGCGCCGCCAGCGCCGTCCAGCGTTCGAGCGTCCGGCCGCCCCCCGGCAGCGGCAGGTCCCCCGCGGCCACGCACGCCTCGGCCAACGCGTCAGCCCGTACCCGACTAGGTGCTCGCATGGTCCCCTCGCAACCGGCATCCGGTTCACGGCGGGCGGCCACCCGAGGGTCCGCCGGGCCGCTCGTCGGAGTATGGGGTACCCCCTCCGCGGCAGTACGATCGCCCGACTATGCCCGAAGGTCACACTGTGCACAGGTTGGCCGCGGTTCACCAGCGGATGTTCGCCGGCCGGCCGGTGGCCGTGGCAAGCCCCCAGGGCCGTTTCGCCGAGGGAGCGCGCCGGCTGGACGGCCGGCTGCTCACCGACGCCGAGGCACACGGCAAGCATCTGCTCCTGCGGTTCGACCACGACCAGATCCTGCATGTGCACCTCGGCATCTACGGCACCTACGCCTTCGGCCCCCTGCCCGCTCCCGTGCCGACCGGTGCCGTCCGGCTGCGGCTCACCGCGGACGCCGGATACGCCGACCTGCGCGGTCCCAACGCCTGCGAGCTGCTGGAACCCGGCGGGGTGAAGACGCTGCGCGACCGGCTCGGCCCCGATCCGCTGCGCGGCGACGCCGACCCGGACCTGGCCTGGCGACGGATCGAACGCAGCCGCACCCCGATCGCCATCCTCCTGCTCGACCAGACGGTCGTGGCCGGCCCGGGCAACATCTACCGGGCCGAGGTGCTGTTCCGGGCCGGCCTCGACCCACTGCTGCCCGGACGGGACCTGGCCCGGCGGCAGTGGACGGCCATCTGGGCCGACCTGGTCACGCTGATGGCCGACGGGGTGCGGACGGGCCGGATCGACACCGTGCGCCCCGAGCACACCCCCGAGGCGATGGGCCGCCCCCCTCGGGTCGACGACCACGGCGGCGAGGTCTACGTCTACCGCCGCGCCGGCCAGCCCTGCCTGATCTGCGCCACCACGGTGCTGACCACCCGCCTGGCCGGCCGCAACCTGTTCTGGTGCCCCGGCTGCCAGCCACCTCACATAGGCTGAACTGTACCGATGCGACGAGGGCGAGACCGGTCATGGGATTCACCGAAGAGTGGGAACGCTGGCATGCCCGGCGAGTGGAGGCACTCACCGCCCCGTTTGGCCCGCTTTCCAGCCTGTGTCGCGGTCGGGCGTACCGTTCGGCCACCTCGTCCGATGTCGCCGGTCTTTCGTGGGTCAACCCGCTCGATGCGTGGGCCAACCCGCTCGGCGCGCTGACCGGGACCGGCAGCCGGTCGGCGCCGGGCGCGCTGCGTCGGGTGGTTCTCGACACCCCGCTGCGCGGCCTGGGTTCCTATGCCGGTCTCACCGACCAGCAGAAGACGCTGCTCGGCCAGGAGGGCACGTACGGCCTGGGCCTCAGCCAGGTCGAGGAGGGCGCGATCCGGGTCTCGCACGGTGCGATGGAGGTCTTCGAGCCGCATCCGGACTGGGTGGTTCCCGCCGTCTTCCAGCCCTGGCCCGATGGTTCCAGCGTCCCGGTCGAGGTGCCCAGCACCAAGTCCGGCACGATGACGCTCACCCTGGTCGGCCGGGTCGAGTTCAGCCTGCCGGACGGCGGCACGACGGGGCTCGCGGTGAGTCCGCTGCTGCAGGGCGAGCTACACGCCGTGTTCGTCGACCTGTCGCGACGGAACCGTTTCCCGTTCCGCTTTCTGCGGATTCCCGCGCCCGACGACGACAACACGACGGTGCTCGACTTCAACCGCGCCGTGCTGCCGCTGGCCGCGTTCAACGACCGCATCCCGGCTCCCGCCCCGCCGCCGGGAAACGTCCTGGAAGTCCACGTGACCGCCGGCGAAAGCCATCCGCAGCCCGACGTCTCCGACATTCTCGAATATCTCGACAGCTAGGCCCGGGGACGGCCTCGGCTTCGGCTTCGGCCTCGGCTTCGGGGCGCTACCGCCAGGCCGACCGGCTCGCGGCGGTGTCGATCACCTCGGCGGGAAGCTGGTCCCGGGCAACGTCAGCGACCGTCACCGACTCCAGCAGTCTGGTGAGGCCGGCGCGCATGGCGATCCAGACCTTCTGCAGGGGCACCGCCGTCCCCTCGTAGGCGAGATCCTGCGGAAGCTCGCCGCGCACGGTGGTCACCGGCCCGTCCGCCGCCTGGATGACATCGGCCAGGGTGATCTCATCCCCGGGCCGGCACAGCCAGAACCCGCCCCCGACCCCGCGCTGGCTCGCCACGAGGCCGGCTCGGCGCAGGTCGCCGAGCACGCTGTCGAGGAACTGGCGGGGGATCTGCTGTTGCTCGGCGATCTCCGGCGCCGAGCGACGTTGTGGGTGGGCGGCCGCGAGCTCGATGACCGCTCGCAGCGCGTAGTCGGTTCGCGCCGAAATCTTCATGCCGCCTGCATCGGGTCGGGATCATGCGACGCACCTGCGGCCCGTCGTCGACATTCTAGGAGTTCGACGCCACTTCGGCGATAATCGCTAAAACCGATCGGCATAGTAGGATTTACGCTGGGCAGACGGGAGACATGCGATGAGTCCTGGTCCAGCAGCACCGACCGCGGCGGCGCCGGCCGCCGGGGCGCCGCTTGCGGGTCTCGAGAACCTGCTGGCCGAGATTGCCACCGGGGCGGCCGAGCGGGAGACCCATGACCGGCCGCCCTTCGCGGAGATGGACCTGCTGCGCCGGTGGGGAGTTGGCACGCTGCGGGTGCCGGTCGCCGCCGGTGGGCGGGGGCTCGGCCTGGCCGCCTTCTTCGATGTCGTGCGCCGGCTCGGCACGGCCGACCCCAACCTGGCCCAGGCACTGCGTAACCACTTCGGCTTTGTGGAGTCACTCCTGCGCCAGCCGCCCGGTAAGACGCGCGACAGCTGGCTCGACCGGGTCGTCGCCGGTGAGCTGTTCGGGTCGGCGGCAAGCGAGTTGTCCACCCCTCGGGCGGGCGTCATCGGCACCTCGACGAAGCTGGTCCGGGACGGGGACGGCTACCTGCTCGCGGGAAGCAAGTACTACAGCACCGGCAACATCTACGCGGACCGGATCGTGGTGATCGCCGTAGCCGAGGACGACGCGCTGGTCAGCGCGATCGTTCCCGCCCACCGCGAGGGTGTCGTGCACCTCGACGACTGGGATGGCATGGGCCAGCGTTTCACCGGTTCGGGCACCACGGAGTTCCACGATGTCCGCGTCCACGCGACCGAGCTCCTCTCGTTCGGCGACGCGACCGACCCGGGACGGGCGTTGAGCCCGACCTTCTCCCAGCTCTACCTGACGACCATCATCGCCGGCATCGTCGAGAACGTGCGGCTCGACGTCCTCGAGCTCGTCTCGCGGCGCTCCCGCAACTTCCGCCACGGCCTGGTCGAGGAACCCCGGCACGAGCCGACGGTGCAGGAGACAGTCGGGGAGATCGCGGCGAACAGCTTCGCCGCGACATCGATCGTGGCCACCGCCGCCGTCGCACTCGCGGCCGCGCACGAGGCGCTCGGCCACGGCGACGGTCACGCCGACGACGCCCGGACACGGGCGATGTTCGCCGCGGCGAAGGCGAAGACGATCGTCGACCGGATCGGCACCGACACCGCGTCGCTGCTGTTCGACGCCGGCAGCGCCACCAGCGTGCGCCGCGGACCGCAGCTCGACCGGCACTGGCGCAACATCCGCACCCTCGCCTCGCACAATCCTCGTTCCTACAAACTGCGCCTGATCGGCGACCATGAACTGAACGGAACACTGCCGCCCCCGGGCGCCTTCTTCTAGACCGGGCCTTCCGCCAGGCCGGCCTTCCACTAAGCCGGGCCTTCCACTAAGCCGGGCCCGGCGCGCCGACACCGAGGATGTCGCGCAGGGTCCGGCCGGGATACTCGTGGCGGAAGATCCCGCGCCGACGCAGGATCGGCACAACGTGGTCGACGAACAGTTCCAGGCCCTCGGGCGCGGTGTCGACGAAGATGTTGAAGCCGTCGGCGCCCCGTTCGACGAACCACGTCTGAAGGTGGTCGGCGATCTGCTCCGGGCTGCCCACGATCGACAGGTGGCCGCCGGGGTTGTCCGCGATCAGTTCCCGCACCGTCAGGTTCCGCACGCGGGCGTGCGCGAGGACCTGGTCGCGAAACGGCCTGGCCCGCGACGGCGGGGTGAACGACTCGACCTGCTCGTACGGCAGCGGGGCATCCGGCTTCAGCAGGTCCGGCGGGACGAACAACCGCTCGGCGAGCTTTTCCACCAGGTGCTCCATGCCGTACAACTCGTTGAGCCCGTCCCGGCGGGCACGGGCCTCCTGTTCGGTGGAGCCCACAGTGACCTCGAGCCCGGGCAGCACCAGCACGTCCTCGGGACGCCGGCCGTGGCCGGCGGCGAGCGCCTTCACGTCGGCGTAGAAGCTGCGCGCGCCGACGAGCGTGCGCTGGACCGTGAACAGCCCGTCCGCCCAGCGCGCGGCGTACTGCCGGTGCCGCGGGGACGCGCCGGCCTGGAACAGCACGGGCCTGCCCTGGGGCGTGCGGGGCGAGCCGAGGGTGGCCCGCACGGGGAAGTACCGGCCGCGGACGTCGACCTCGTGGACCTTCGCCTCGTCGAGGAACCGTCCGGTCGCCAGGTCGGCGACCACCGCGTCCGGCTCGAGGCTCTCCCACAGGCGCAGGACCGCCTCGACGAACTCGCCCGCCCACCGGTAGCGCTCCTCCTCGGCGGGCTCCGCGCCCACCCCGAAGGCCGTGGCGGTCTCGGGCGCCCAGCTCGTGACGATGTTCCAGCCCGCCCGGCCGGCGGTGATGTGGTCGAGGGAGGCGAACTGGCGGGCGACCTCGAACGGCGTGCCGAAGATCGCCGAACGGGTACCGATCAGCCCGATGCGCTCGGTGCGCTGGCTGATCGCGGCGAGCAGCGAGACCGGTTCGAGCGCGTGCCAGTTGCGCCGGCCGTGCTCGCTGTGGATGGCGCCGTGGTTGTCGCCGCGGAACAGCGCGTCGAACGTGCCGCGCTCGGCGATCCGCGCCAGCTCGACGAAGTGGTCGATGTCGGTGAACGAGTCGGGGCTGTTGTTGTACCGCCAGCCGGCGACATGCGCGCCGTCCGCGAGCAGCACGAGATTGAGGTGAAGCTGGCGCGGTGCGTCGGTCATCGCGCCACCTCCTTTCCGAGAGCGCGGGCCCCGGCGTCGACCGCCGCGACGCCGACCGGGAACGACACGATGCCGTCGCGACGCAGTTGCTCCTCCAGGGCGGCGCACCAGACGATGTAGTCCTCGTGCAGGCGGGCGCGCTGCTGGCGGGTGGGGGGCGGCGGGAGCACGAGCGGCTTGCCTGGATCAGCGGGCTGCTGGGCCGAGTCGGTGGCGGTCGGCAGGCCCGCCTCGCGCCACGCCCGGGTGCCGCCGTCGAGCGCCGCGGCGCTCCCTCGGCCCGCGGCGCGCAGATCGGCGGTCGCCCAGCGGGCCAGCGTGCCGTCGCCGGAGGTGACCACGAGGAATGGTTCGCCCGCGGGGAGGCCAGGCCACGCCGCCAGCGCCGAGCGCGTCGTCACCCACGATCCCGGGATGTAGGGCCGCGCGAGCAGCCACCCGGCCGCCGACGGCGGCTCGACGTCGACGACGACCGCGGCGCCGCCGTCGAGCAGCTCCCGCAACGCCGGGGCGCTCACCGTCGGGACCTCGGGCAGGGGGACGGTCTCGGGACCGCACACGAGTACGTCGGATCCGACGACATCCTGGCGCAGAAGGTCGAAGTACCGGACATCGGGACGCGGCAGGTCGGGACGCCGGACGTCGGGACGCGGCAGGTCCGGGGACCGGCGATCGAGGTCGAGGAGATGCACCGCAACGTCGGGCAGGCCCATCCTGGCCAGCCACACGCCGGTCGTGAATCCCCGCGTGCCGTAGCCGTCATCGACGAGGACCACTCGGGCACCGCGGCTGGCCACGTACTCGTCCGTCGCCTGGATGAGCTGGCCGCCCGGCGCCCACCGGCTTCCCCGCAGGTGACCGGCGACGAACTCGGCCTGCGTACGGACGTCAAGCAGATACAGCGTCCGATCGGCCGCCGCCGCGACGAACCCGCTCAGCTCGGCGGCGGAGATCTCCAACACCCCGGTGCGGGCGGCGAGCGCCCGCGCCGACTCCCCCGCCCGGGCCTCCTGCGCCGGCTCGGGCACGGGCAGCGGGGCGGTCGAGCCGGCCACCGACGGGTAGCCGGCGAGGCTCCACGCGGCCAGGCCGCCGTCCAGGACGGCGACCGGGTTGGGGAACCCGGCGTCGATCAGGGTCTGCGCGCCGATGATCCCACGGGTCCGGCCGGCGCAGGTCACCACGACCCGGGTGTGTGGCGACCGGACCGCCGCGTACGCCCGGCGTACCAGCTCGACCCCCGGCGTGTTGCGGGCGGTCGGGATGGCCGTGTACTCGAACTCCTCGGCCGTGCGGGTGTCGAGAAGGACCACGTCCTCCCCCGCGCTGTCCTCCCCCGCGTCGAGGCCGGCGCGCAGTTCGGTCGCGGAGACCCTCGGCGTGCCGAGCCGGCGCAACGCGACCTCGCCCAGGGCCCGGCTGACCGTGTTGTATCCGGTGAACAGCTCGCCGCCCGCCGCCCGCCAGCCGGCGAGGCCGCCGTCGAGCACGCTGACATCGGTGTATCCCAGCGCGGCCATCCGGGGTACGGCCCGCATGACCGTCTCCTCGCGCGTTCCGACGACCACCACGGGCACCGTCGGCCGGGGCGCCAGCAGGGGCAGCCGAGGTTCGAGGTGGTCGAGGGGAACGTGCGTGGCGACCGAGAGATGACCCGCGGCGAACTCGTCGCGGGTACCCACGTCCACCACCACGAGGTCCTGGCGGGCCCGCAGCCGGGCATGGAGCTCGCGCGGGGCGACGACCCCGGCCGACGAGCCCGTCACCGGGCCACGGCGGCGGGGCGGTGGGGTCGCCAACCCAGCGCGGGCGCCACCTGCGTCGCGATCAGCCGCAGCGCCTCCAGGGCGGCGTCCAGCGACGGCCGGCCGGGTTCGAACTGCACCAGCAGATCCGTCGCCACGCCCAGCACCGGCTCGGCCGCCAGCCCTTCGATCACCTCGTCCGGATGCCCGCAGAAGATGTGCAGGGTCGACAGGACGTTGTCGATCGTGTCCTCGCCGACGTCCGGGAACGCGCCGGAGGCCTTGATGTTGGCGAAGGCCGGGAACAGCCCGTCCGACAGGTGCGCCAGCGCGGTGGCCCGGTCCGCGGCGGGGAAGACCGCCCGGCACACGGCCACCCGCCGCCCGACACCCGCAGACCCGACACCCGCGGACCCGACACCCGCGGACCCGACACCCGCGGGCAGGGCGGCGCGGTACCGGTCCGCCCAGCCCCGGTGCACCGTGCCGGGACGGTCCGGGAAACCGATGGCGGTCTGGTCGAGCAGGAGGTTCAGGCCCTCCCGGCCCACCTGCTCGGCGGTCTCGCCACTGTGCGCCCCCTGCCANATCCGGGCCTCGGCCACCTCGGGCGCGCACGGCGTCAGCACCGCGCCGTCCTCGGTCAACGGCCGGCCGCTCAACGCCCGGCGCAGGAGCTCGCGATGCTGCGCGTGGATCTCCCGCTTGCGGCCGAAGTCGCGCCCGAGGGCCCGGTAGGCACGCTGGTCCGAGCCGCTGCCCAGGCCGAGCTCGACCCGCCCGCCGGACAGGATGTCCACGACGGCGACGTCCTCGGCCAGTCGCACCGGGTCCTCCAGCGGCAGCACGTTGACCGCCGTCCCGAGCCGGATGTGCCGGGTCGAGGCCGCCACGTTCGCGAGGAACGTCCACGGCGAGGGCAGCCCGCCGAGGGGATGGGTCGACGTCGGCAGGTGGTGCTGCGCGACCCAGCCCGAGTCGAAACCCAGCTCGTCGGCGGCGACGAACAGTTCGTGGGCATCCGCGTAGGCCTGGCGCGCGTCGGAGCGGATCGCCGCCCGGGTGAAGAAGCCCAGCCTGAAGGCGCTCGTGTCGGTCATCGGCCCTTCTCGTTCGTCATCCGGGACACGGGAATGCACCCGGGGATGGGTTCCAGGCGGTCGGCCGGGGGTGGTCGCGGCGGGCGCCGCGCGGTCAGGGACGGGCCGCCGCGACGGCCGCGTCGACCTTCGCCGTGACGTCCAGTTCCTTGAGCTTCTGCGCGACCGTGTCGTTGAAGCCGGTGTAGTAGTGGTCGCGGATGTTGACCGCCCGCTTGATCAGGCCGCCGGAGTAGGCGACGTCGGCGGTGTTGTGCTGGATGCGGTCGAGCAGCGCGGCGTCGAGGACGTGCGGAACCTGCCGGTTGGCGATGGCGGTGGACCTGGCCTTGGCCGGGGTGAGCTTCGCCGCGTCGACCCAGACCTGCGCCGACTGGTCCGGCTGGGTGATGTTCCACAGCTCGTAGGCCACGGAGCGGCCCACGAAGTCCCGGATCGCCGCGTTCTTCCGCTGGTCCTTCAGCGCGCCCCGCGACGCGACGAGCACGCCCAGCCCGAGGGCGCCGGTCTGCTTGGTGGTGGTCAGGACCTGCGCGCCCGCGTCCAGCGCGGCGCCGGNGCGGGCCGGCGACCCGGCCCACGCGTCGACGTCACCCTGGGCCAGCGCGGTGGCGCCCACCGTCGAGTCGAGCTGGACGGGCTTGACGTCCGCGGGCGTGAGCCCGGCCTGCTTCAGGGTCAGCAGGTACTGCAGCTCGGAGGTCGCGCCCGGGGAGTAGGCGAACTTCTTCCCGCGGAGGTCGGCGAGGCGCTCGATTCCCGAGTTCTTGCCGCGCAGGGTCACGATCGGCGGGTAGTTGGTGTCGTCGGCGGGCTGGGTCGCCAGGACCCCCTGGATCGGGGGGTCGTTCGCCGGCCACGCGGGCTGGGCGTTGGCCTGGGCCAGGATGAGGGCGAAGTCGCTGAGCTGACCGATGTCGACCTTCCCGGTCGTCAGCGCGGTCGTGACCGTCGCGGCGTTGAACTGCGCGAACTGGACCTTGTACGGGGCGCCCTGGAGCACGCCGGACTTCGCGAAAGCCGCCTTCACGTACGGCGACTGGGTCGCGAAGGTCAGGGTCACGCCGCTGAGGTCGTTCTGCGCTGCCGCTTTGCTGCCGCTGCTGCTACCGCTGCCGCTGCTGCCGCCGTCCGATCCGCAGGCGGCGGCGNCCACGNCCAGCGCGAGCAGCGGGGCGGCCAGGCGGAGCCGACCGAATCTTCCGATCTTCATGGATGCGTTCCCGAGGTGTTGGTGGGGTGGCCGAGCCGGTGGGCTTCAGGCCGGGGATGACGGGCGTGCGACGCCCAGCTCGGCAAGTAGCTGTGAGCGCAGGTCACCGAAGCGCGACCCGGTGCCCTCGCGCGGTCGAGGCAGGTCGACGCGCAGGTCCAGACCGACCTTGCCGTCGGTGAGGACGACGACGCGGTCGGCCAGCCGCAACGCCTCGTCGACGTCGTGGGTGACCAGCAGGACGGCCGGCCGGTGCCGGTGCCACAGCTCGTGCACCAGGGCCTGCGTGCGCAGGCGGGTCAGCGCGTCGAGCGCGGCGAACGGCTCGTCGAGCAGGAGCAGGTCCGGACGGTGCACCAGGGCGCGCGCCAGGGCGACCCGCTGCGCCTCGCCCCCCGACAGCGTGTGCGGCCAGGCCCTGGCATGGTCGGCGAGGTTCACCTCGGCGAGGGCCTCCTGCGCCCTGGCGAGGGTCGATTCCCGGCGGGGAAGCCCGAGCAGCACGTTGCGCCAGACCCGCTCCGACGGGATCAGCCGGGGCTCCTGGAAGACCACCGAGCGGTTGCGGGGCGCCAGGACCGTTCCCTCGTCGACGGTGTCGAGCTCGGCGAGGATCCGCAGCAGGGTCGTCTTACCACTGCCGGAGCGGCCGAGCAGCGCGACGAACTCGCCCCTGGCGATCGTGAGGGCGAAGTCGTCCAGGATCCGCCGGGCCGCGAACGCCTTGCCGACGTCGCGCATGACGACGGCCGGCTGCGCCGGTGCGGGGGTCGTGCCGGCGGGGGTCGTCATGGTCAGGACTTCACGATCGTCGGTCGCCAGGGCAGGAGCAGCCGCTCGAGGAGCCGGACGACGAGGTCGACGAGCAGACCGAGCAGCGCGTACACGACGACCCCGACGATCACGATGTCCGTCCGGATCTGGTTGGACGCGTTCATCACCANTGCGCCCAGCCCGGAGGAGGCGTTGATCTGCTCCGCCNCCACCAGCGCGAGCAGCGAGATCCCCATGGCGTACCTGATGCCGACCAGCACCGACGGGAGCGCGTTCGGTAGGACGAGGCGGGTGATCATCCTCGTTCTGCTCAGCCCGAAGACCCGGCCGACCTCGATCAGCCGGCGGTCCACCCCGCGCACTCCGGCGAAGGTGTTGAGGTAGACGGGGAAGACGCAGGCAACCGCGATCAGCACGATCTTCGGGGTGTCGCCGATGCCGAACCAGACGACGAACAGCGGAATCAGCGCGATGAACGGGACCGTCCGCAGCATCTGCAGCGTCGAGTCCACGAGCTCCTCGCCCAGCTTCCACAGCCCGGCGACGAGGCCCGCCGCGACCCCGATGCCGGCGCCGATGACCAGCCCGGCCAGGGCCCGCCCGGTCGACACCCGCAGGGCCGTCTGCAGCTCACCGTCGGCGATGAGGTCGCGGGCGGCCTCGAACACGCTCTTCGGGCTCGCCAGCGTCGTCGGCGGGACGAGCCCGGCGGAGGTGCTCCACTGCCAGGCGATCAGGAGGGCGGCCGGCACCAGGCCGCGCAACAGCCAACGAACCCGGCGCAGTCCGGCGCGCCGTCCGGGGGCGTTGCGCCGACGACTCAGATCGGTGAGCTCGAACGGCGTGGCGAGAGCCGCCCGGTCCGCGACCGCCGGGTCACCACTCACCGCCAGGTTCTCGTTCGCCGCCGGGTCACGCCCGAGCTCGCCCGGCGCGCACCGGGAGTCCTGAACCGTCACGATGCGCGGGTCCCCACGGCCTCGGCTGAGACTCGACACGTGCCAGTGCGCTGCATGACGAACTCCTGGTTCGGGACGGGCGGGCGTAGCCCGGTGGGACCGGGTGGCAGCATATATGGGCAAAGCCGATCGGTTTAGTAGTATTTACCGCTCGAGTGATGCGGATCGCACGATCGCCCGGGCCGCACTCGCTCGCGCCACCGGCGGCGGGCCCCGGTGGACGCCTGCGTGGCAAGGGAACGTCCAGGGAACGCCGTGTCCGTAGAGTCCTTCACGACGCACTACCTCGGCATCCCTCGCCGAGCTTCCTCTGTGAACGGAGTGAGTAATGTCCCTGACGATCGGTGACACCGCACCCGACTTCGTGGCGGCGACCACGGAGGGCCCGATCAAGTTCCACGAGTGGATCGGCGACTCGTGGGCGGTGCTGTTCTCGCACCCGAAGAACTTCACCCCGATCTGCACCACCGAGCTTGGCTATGTCGCGTCGATCAAGCCCGAGTTCGACCGCCGCAACGTCAAGATCATCGGCCTCTCGGTGGACCCGATCGAGCTGCACGACGCCTGGGCCAAGGACATCGAGGAGACCCAGGGCACCGCGCCCAACTACCCGCTGATCGGCGACGCCGACTTCGCGATCTCCAAGGCGTACGGCATGCTCGGCGCCGACGTCAGCGGTGACCCGTCGGACCGCACGGCCGCGGACAACCAGACCGTGCGCAACGTCTTCGTCATCGGCCCGGACAAGAAGATCAAGCTGATCCTGGTCTACCCGATGACGACCGGGCGCAACTTCGACGAGGTCCTGCGGGTCATCGACTCCCTGCAGCTCACCGCGAAGCACAAGGTCGCCACCCCGGTGAACTGGAAGCAGGGCGACGACGTCGTCATCGCCGGCTCGGTCTCCAACGACCAGGCCAAGGAGATCTTCGGCACCTGGAACGAGCCGAAGCCCTACATCCGCATCGTCCCGCAGCCGACCGCCTGAGTCACAGCAGCGGCCTGGAGCTGACGACCCGACTGTCCGAGGAGCTCGGCGACGCCGGGCCTGGTCGAGGCCGGGCCCGAGTTCTACCCGGTGGCCGGGGCGTTCGCGACGCGCGCCGCGCTGGACCGGTTCGACGGCGGGCGGGTCGTCGTCGGGGTCACCTCGACCCCGTTCAGGTGCCCGCCCGCCACGATCCCTCCGCGCTGTACGCGGCGGACAGGTCCGAGTTCGGTTCGACCCGGATCCGCCGCTGGTTCGGCCGCGGGTGGACAGGCCACTGAGCCGGTCACCGCGGACCAGGTTCGCCGGCCGTCTCCGGGGCGGTCCTCAGACGGCGGCGGCCTGGCGGCGTGAGCGGGCGGCCCAGAACGGCTGCCCGGCCTTCTCGTACAGCGCGGCGGCCGTCTCGAACCCCGCGCGGGCCTCGACCGGGTCGCCCGCGGCCGCCGCGGCACTACCGGCCGCCGACTCGGCCATGGCCGTCCAGGCCATGCTGTCGTGGAACGACGCCGCCCGCCGGGCCGCCTCGGCGAAGGCCCGCGCTCCCGCGGCGTCGCCGGCCCGCGCCAGCGTCTCCGCGCCGACCGGGTTGAGCAACAGGCCGCAGCTGGCGCAGTCGCCGTAGCGGGCCGCGGTGCGCGACGCCGCCCGCACCGACTCGACGGCGCCGTCAAGATCGTCCCGCTCGAGCGCCGCCAGCGCCGCCGTGGCGTGCAACCGCCCCCAGGCGTGCCGGGCCAGCGGGGTGACCGCCGCGATGGCGGACGCCCGCTTGAGGTAGGGCACGACCTCGTCGAGGGCACCCGTACAGATCGCGAGTTCGGCCCGGCGCAGCCAGGGCAGCGCGACGGACCGGCTGCCCATCGGCGCGTACAGCTCGCAGCTTCGGTCCAGGCAGGCGGCCGCGGCGTCCCAGTGGCCGCGCAACAGCAGCGACTCGCCGAGCAGACACCAGGCGAACGCCTGCACCGCCACCGCGTCCGCCCGCTCGGCCAGCGCCAGCGTCTCGCGCGCGTACTGCTCGACATCGTCGGCGAGGGCGTCCTCGTAGAGCTGGTACTGCCCGATGCAGTGGTTGATCTCGAAGAACCGGCTGACCCGGCCGCCCAGGTCCACGGCCGCGAGCCGCGGCATCTGGACCTGCAGCGCCGTGCGCCAGGTGCCCTGGATGTGCGCCAGGATCGCCTGTTCCTCGAGCGCCTCGGCGACGGCGTCGGCGTCGCCGTGCGCCACGGCCACCTGGTGCGCCCGGTCGGCCAGCCGGCGGGCGGCGGCGAAGTCGCCGCGTTCCCGCATCACACCCGCCCGCACGCCGGCCAGCCGGCCCTGGTCGACGGCGTCCGGCCCGAGCCGGTCGGCCGCGTCCAGGTGCGTCTCGGCCGCGTCGAGCTGCTGCTGCATCACCAGCGCGGCCGCACCCTTGCGGTGCAGGCGGATGGCCGTCGCCGCGTCGGGTCCGGCCCGCAGCGCCCGCTCGTACGCCGTGATCGTCGCCGCGGCGTCGCCCGACTGGGCACGCAGGTCCCCGACCCGCTCCCAGACCTCGATCGCCTGCTCCGGCTCGGCCGCGAGGTTGCTGCGGATCTCCTCGTACAACCGCTGCGTCGACGGGCTCGGTTCGATCCCCAGCTCGGCGTCGAGCACGTCGCACAGCCGCTGGTACTGCCGCCGGGCCTCGCCACGGCGCCCGGCGGCGGAATACAGCCGCATCAGCCAGGCGTGGTTGTCCTCACTCAACGGATCCGCGGCGACGAGGCGCTGCACGGTCCGGGCGGCGTCGTTGAGGTCCCCGCGCGTCTCGAGCAGCTCGGCGAACTCCGCCATCAGCGCCAGCCAGTCGTCGCGCAGGGCATCGCGCGGCGCGACCGCCCAGTCCTCGTAGACGTCCTCCGGCAGCAGCCCGTCCCGGTAGAGCTCGATCGCGCCGGCGTGAGCGTCGACGGCCCGGGTGCGCCGCGCGGTCGCGGCGGCCGACCGGTACTCGTCCACATCGACCGACAGGCGGTCCGACGGCAGGCACAAAAGGTCACCGACCGACGCGATGAGGTCCGCACCCTGTTCGCCGTCGAGCGCGCGGCGGGCCGCATGCAGAGCCTTGCGCAGGTTGCGGCCGGCTGCGGCCGGGTCCAGCTCCGGCCACAGGACGTCCATCACCTGATCCCGGCGCAGGCGATGCCCGGGTGCCAGCGCGAGCAGCTTGACGAGCGCCGCCGGCCTGCGCTGCGACCAGGCCCCATCCGGGACCGCCCGATCACCCACCGTGACTCGAAAATGGCCGAACAGCTCGATCCGCAGAGTCTCCACCCGTCCCCCTCAGATCGCCCTACGGACGAACCCCGCCATCCACCCCGATGGTGCCACGCGGCTGTCGACCCAGGGCCGGAGCGGCGGTGCCCGCGACCCATCCACCGGGGCCCGCTCCGCGCCGCAGTTCGCAGTTCGCAGTTCATGCGATAACAGGATTATCACCGCGCATCGACAAAATACAGTCAAAGGTTCATCTTGCCTATCAGCGCCGACGGTCGAGCTTGACGGCGCGCAGCGGCCCGGAAATCGTGGTCGAGAGGACGGCGTCGACGAGGTGCTCGCTCAGCGCGGGGCCGACGCGCTGTCCACGACGTCGGTCACGTTGGTCACGTTGGTCACGTCGCCGATTCTCTCTTGCCACGACCCGTTCGCTCAGTGCCCTTCGGACCCCGGGAGCGCAGTAGTGACAGTCTCGATCGAACGCAACGTCGACCCGTTCGACACCATCGACTCGGGGTCAGATCCAGCTTTCGAGGAGAGCATTCTTCTCGAACGGATCGCCGGGAATTATTATCCCGCCGTTCTCGACTGGTTCTTCGATCTGCTGCCGCGGGAGGCGAAAACGGTCCTCGAGGTCGGCTGCGGTACCGGGCAGGTTCTCGACCGGCTTGTCGGCCACCTGGGCGCTGACCGCGTCGAGCGGGCCGTCGGCATCGACCGCAGTGCCTATCTCGCCAAGCGGGCGGCCGAACGTTTCGACCAATTCGAGATATTCGCCGCCGACGGAACGCAGGTACCGCTGCCCGACGAGCAGTTCGATCTCGCGACGACCGCGACCGTGCTGGTGCATGCCGCCGACCCCGCCGGCATCCTCCGGGAGATGCACCGGCTCACCCGTCGCGGCGGGACGGCGGCGGTGCTCGACCAGGATTTCGGCAGCGCCGTGATCCACCCGGGCGACCGGGACCTCAGCCGCCGGATCCTCGACGCGGCGACCGACTTCTGGCAGGACGGCTGGATCGGCCGAAAGCTGCCCTCGCTGCTGCGGGACGCCGGTTTCACCGTCACCGGCTTCCACTCGACGGTCCGTATTGATCGGACCTTCGACCGGGCATTTTTCACCCGGATCCGGGACTGGGTCGTCACCGCCGGTTTCGCCGCTGCGGAGGCCGACCGGTGGCTCGCCGAACTGGCCGCGGGGGCCGAGCGCGACGAGTTCGTCTTCACCCGCAACTTCTATGCCTGCACCGCGCGCCGGGATGACTGAGGGCTCGCTCCTCGTCTACAGCCCCCTCAACGAGCCGCGCCGGCCGGCGCTTACCCGTCTCGCCGAACTCCACCCGCGCGTCGTCCTGCTCGCCGAGGACGACACCGATGTCCCATCCTGGGCCGACGAACTCCTGGCCGACGTGGTGCGGATCGACCGGCTCGACGCGCCGGCCGCGATCCGCACCACGCGGGACCTGCTCGCCCGCCGCGGGGGTGCCGCGGACGGCATCGTCTCGCTGTCGGAGACGGGTCTGGCGTTCTGCTCGGCCGTGGCCGCGGAGCTGGGCCTGCCGTTCACGCCGTTGGACGTGTTGGAGAGGGCCCGGGACAAGTCCCGGATGCGGGCGGCCTTCGCCGAGCACGGTCTGCCGACGGTACGGTTCAGGACCGCCGAGCGGCTCGACGAGGCGCTGGCGATCGCCGCGGACATCGGCTATCCGGTGGTGCTCAAGCCGCTGCTCGCCGGCGGCAGCCTGTTCGTCTGGACGGTGCACGACCCGGCCGAGCTGGCCGCCGCGTTCGACGACGTGCTCCGCGGCGGCGCCCGGGTCGTCGCCGGCGACCCGCTGGTGCACGCCACCTTCCGCGGCGGCGCGGCGCCTCGCCTGCTCGTCGAGCAGCTCATCCGCGGGCGGCGGCGGTTCGCCAGCTCCCTCGACCTGCCGGTCGGCGAGGTGAGCGTCGAGGGCAGCGTCGTCGGTGGTGAGGTGCGGGTGCTGGCCCGCCACGACAAGCCGCTGCCGGCGGACGGCCCCTTCTTCGAGGAGGTGCTGTGGTCGTCGCCCTCCCGGCTTCCGGCGGACCTGCTGGCCCGGGTGGACGACGTGGCGGCGGGCGCCGTGCGCGCGCTCGGCCTGCGGGACTGCGTGTTCCACGCCGAGATGCGCACGACGGACACCGGACCGGTGCTGCTCGAGGTCGCGGCGCGGATGGGCGGCGGCCCGATCTTCCGGTCGGCCCGGCTCGCCCACGGCGTCGACCTCGTCGAGACGATGGTCCGGATCGCCACCGGCGCGCCGGCGCCAAGCGGGCGCCCGGCGCCGGACCCGGACCCGGACCCGCGGGACCCGGACCGGCCGCGCCATGCGGTGATGACGTTCGGCCTGTTCGCCGACGAAGGGATGTTGCGGGCGATCGAGGGGCTCGACGAGGTGCGGTCGCACCCGGACGTCGTGGAGGTCTGCGTCTACGAGCACCCGGGCACCTACATCCGCCGCGCGCCGCGCTCGGACCACTGCACGGTCCACGTCATGGTCGCGGCGGCCGACTTCGCCACCGCCGAGGACCTCGGCCGCTGGGCGCAGAAACGCATCCGGTTCGTCACGGGCGCTCAGTAGCCGGACAGCACGCCGGCGGGCAGGAGGTCGTGGAGGAGTTCGGCGGTTTCGCCGCGCGGCAGCGCATCGAGCGAGTCGACGTCGAGGAACTGCCTGAGCACGAACGAGTAGTCGACGCTGTGAAAGGTGTGCTTCTCCTGCGGGGTCATGTTCCGCGCGGTATCGGTGAGGACCTTCCGCACCCGTGCCGGCGTCAGGTAGAAGCGGCTGTACGCCTCCCGGCGCAACTCCTCCAGGCGGTCCCAGGGGACCTCCGCCGTCGGCGAACTCTCGGGCGCGCTGAAATAGCCCTGGCCGGCACCACCGCGGGGCGGCTCATAGCCCTGGTCGATCGCCATGTCCCAGACCTCGGTGCCCTCGTGCGGGGACAGCACGAAGAAGTTCGCCTTGCTCAGCCCTGTGGTCGACGCGTTGAACTCGATCGTCCGCTCGATGTCCGCCTCGGTCTCGGACGGGAAGCCGAAGATGTTGAACGAGCCGAGAATCACGCCCGCGTTGCCCATGTACTCGATCATCCGGCGGGTGCGGTCGAGGTTCAGCCGCTTCTTGATCACCTGTTGCACCCGCTGGTCACCTGATTCCACCGCGACCATCGCGTAGAACGTGCCGCCCTCGAGCAGCAGGTCGACGATGTCCTCGGTCAACAGGTCCGCGCGCAGGCCGTTGGGGAAGGCGAACCGCAGCCCGGGCCGCCTGGCGAACTCGGCGAAGATCTCCCGCACCCGACCGCGGTGGATGTTGAAGATGTCGTCGTAGACGAGAAACGTGTCGACGCCGGCGGCCTCATGCCAGTAGTCGACCTCCGCCACCACCGCCGCCGCCGACCGGTACCGCACGGACTTCCCCATGATGTCGTGGCAGTACACGCACTGGTACGGGNAGCCCCGCGTGGTGACGATCGGCATGTACCGCACCTTGAGGTTGAGCAGCGAGGTGTAACCGGCGAAGGGGGTCGGGTCCAGCTGCGCGAGCGTCGGGGTCGCGAGCGCGTCGAGGTCCGGCACCACACCGCGCGGATTCGCCCGGACGGTCCCGTCCGGCTCGCGGTAGACGAGGCCACCGATGTCCGTGCGCGGCGCGCCACCGTCCCTACCGCGGATCAGGTCCCCGCCGCGGATCAGGTCGAGCAGGTCACCGAACCCGGCTTCGCCCTCCCCCACCAGGGCGTAGTCGATGTTGCCGTCGTCGAGCACGCCCCGGCCGATCGCCGTCGCGTGCGGGCCGCCGACAACCACGACACTGCCGAGCTCCGCCTTGGCCCAGCCGGCCACGAAGGCCAGCTCCGGCGCATAGTAGGTCAACGCGCTGAGCGCCACGACGTCGGGCGCGAACCGGCCGAGCGCCGAACGCCAGTCCTCGCCCCGGCTGAGCAGATGCAGCAGGTTCACCTGGAGCGTGCGGTCTTCCGGCCGCCACGCGACGTTGGCCTCCAGGTAGAGGGTGCCCAGCTCGATGCTGCACTTGTTCTCGTAGAACGTCAGCTCCCGGCCAAGGATCGCGTCCTGCTTGGCGTTGACGTTCACGAAGGCGACTCTCATGTCGGTCTCCCTGGCGCGGGTGGCGCGGGCGGCACGGGCGTGGCGGCCCACGGTCCGGCCGTCGCGTCCACCGTGTCGTTGCGGCCGGTGCGATCCACGCCGCGGACCCGGTAGAGCACCCGCCCGGAGATGTCCGGGACGCCGAGCTCGCGGTGCTGGCGGCGGGCCAGGTCGCGGTCGTAGTACGAGGTCGTAGGCATGTACCGGAAGGTGATCCCGGCGCGGCGCGCTCCGGACACGTTGGCGGACGATCCGTGCACGAGATGGACGTCGTGCAGCGAGAAGTGACCCGGTTCCAGCTCGGCGACGCGCACGGCGGCACGCTGCGGCTCGTCGAGCTCCAGCCGCTGGTTCAGGGTGGCGTCCCGCCCGTCGGAGCGCTGGTGCCCGAGCAGCGCCCGCGCCCGGTGCGAACCGGCGACGTAGCGCAGTCCGCCGTTGTGCGGGCCGGACCGGTCCAGCGCCAGCCACACCGTGCACGTGGCCAGCGGCCGGATGGGCCAGTAGTGACCGTCCTGGTGCCACGGCGTCGGCTTGCCGATCCGCGCCGGCTTGCCGAACATCCCGCAGGCCCAGAGCAGGACGTCGTCGCCGAGCACGGCCGACACCGCGTCCAGCAGCACCGGATGGCTGCCGTAACGCAGGCCGAACCCGCTCGCCATCAGATCAGGCACGAAGTCGGGGACGTCGCTCGGGTCATCGCACAGATAGTCGCCGAGGTCCGACCGCACCTGGTCGAGGACGTCGGCCGGCATCGGCTCGGGGGCGATGACGAGCCCCTCGGCACGGTAGCGCTCGACGTCGAGCCCGGCCGTGGCGATCCGGTCGCTCATGGGCGCGCCGCCTCGAGCGGGGCGGGCGGGGCAGGCGGGGCGGACGGGGCGGGCGCCGGCAGGCGCAGCCCGAACAGCCGGGACACCGTGTCGTGCGTGAGCATCGTCGTGGTGTCGGGCCCGACCGCCGCGCGCAGCTCGGCGACCTTGCCCACCGAGTGCGGCCAGGTGGAGTCCGCGTGCGGGTAGTCCGAGGCCCACATCAGCCGCTCCGCCGACCAGTTCGGCAGGATCCGGGGGACCTCGTCGGTCTCATGCTGGAACGTGACCCAGACGCCGTCGGTCACCTGGTCGAGGGCCGGCCGGGACAGGTCGACGCCGAAGGAGCGTCCGAACCGGTGGTCGGCGTGCTCCAGCCGCTGCAGGAAATGCGGGATCCACAGCAGGTCGAACTCGCAGAGGATCAGTCGCAGCCCCGGATACCGCTCCCAGACACCGCCGAAGACGAGCGCGGTGAGCGCGCGCTGGGCCTGGGCCGGGATCATGACGTAATCGAGCAGCGCGCCGTGGACGTCGATCGTGATGTCCCGCCGGACGGCGCCCCGGTGAATCACCACCGGGAGGTCGAGGCCGACGGCGGTCTCCCACACCGGGTCGAAGGAGGCGTCTGCGTAGGACCGATCCGGGTCCGCGCGTAACACGACGCCGCGCAGGCCCAGACCCGCCGCCCGGGTGACCTCCTCCGCCGCGAGCCCGGGGTCGGCGTCGTCCACCAGGGCGGTGCCGACGAGTCGGTTCGGGTCGACGGCGCAGTACTCGGCGACGAAGTCGTTGTAGGCGTGCAGGCAGGCGCGGCGGAACTCGGCGTCCTGGCAGCCGAAGAGCAGGTCCGCGAAGGTCGGGAACAGGACCTCTGCGGCGACGCCGTCGACGTCCTGCTCGGCGAGCCGCGCCCGCGGATCCCACACCGACGGTGGTGCGGCGGCGAAGCCCAGGGCCGCCCGGCGGGGGAGCTCCTCGGACGGCACGCCGGCGGCGCTGGCCGCGTACACGCTGCGCGGTTGGATGTCCTCGCAGACGAAGTACTCTCCCGGCCGCCCGTCGAGGTTCACCACCCGGGGCGCCCGCTCCTGGTACCGCCGCGGTAGCCGGGATGTCCACAGCTCGGGCGGCTCGCAGAGGTGCGAGTCGGCGGAGATCAGCGGCCGGCTCACGGCGCCACCTCGCCGGCCGTGCTCGTCTCGACCAGATCGGGCCTCCGCAGCCGTGCGATCTCCTCCGTGGTCAGCGAGCGGTCGAGGACGTCCTGCGCGAGCGTGCCGTCGTCGAGCACCCGTTGCACCCGCCAACAGGACGGATCGGACGCGGTCCAGCGTTCGTACTCGCCGCGCCCCGAGTTCGCCATCGCCTGATAGGCGGTGCCCCGGCAGCCGCCGTAACACTGCCGGGTGGCGAGCAGGTCGCAGTCCCGGCAGTCCCCCTGGATATGGTCGTCGAGGT
This sequence comes from Frankia sp. ACN1ag, assembly GCF_001414035.1. Classification (NCBI taxonomy): domain Bacteria; kingdom Bacillati; phylum Actinomycetota; class Actinomycetes; order Frankiales; family Frankiaceae; genus Frankia; species Frankia sp. ACN1ag. The sequence continues at coordinate 82,119 of NZ_LJPA01000031.1, forward strand.
TGCGGATGACGGCGAGCGCGGGACTGCCGAGCACCTCGGCCAGCGGCTGCCGGTTGAGGTCCCCGATCGTCGTCTCGATCCCCGGGCACGGCCTGACCGCACCGTCCGCATGCAGGTCGAGGCGGTACAGGTTCTCGTAGCAGGCGCCTGCCAGGCAGGGCGGCTTGGCCTGGTACGGCTCGTAGCCCATCGCCTCGTCCTGGCGGCGGACGGTCTCGAACAGCTCGGAGATCTCGGCCCGGCGGATCACCAGGTGGGGGTTGGTCCGGGCGAAGCCCTGCAGCTTGCTGAGCTCGATGTGCGAGTAGATGTTCCGCTCGCGCAACTGGGCCACCAGCTCCGGGAGGAACTCCAGGTTGTCGCGGGCGATGACCGACTCGACGCCGAGCCTGGTCCGGCCGGGCTCGTCCGTCGTCGTCAGGCCGGCGGCCACGAGACACTCGATCAGCGCGACCTGCTCGGCGTAGACGGTCTCGGCGTCCCGCGGCAGACCGGACAGGTACTTCTGCACCTCGGCGAGTCGCGCGCGGCGGGGATCGTCGGGCGCCACCACCGGCACGTTCAGCTTCGTCAGCAGGTTGACGCCGCTGGCGACGATCCAGTCGATCGACTCCGGCGTCAGCAGCCCCCCGTTGGTGACGAGCGTGACCGCGATGCCCCGCCGTTGCAGAAAGGAGATCGTGTCCTGCCAGGACGGCGCGGCAAGCGGTTCGAACGTGCCGTTCACCGTCACCGCCTGCAGGCCGAGCGCGATCGCCTGCTCGAGCCAGCCCTCCATCCGCCCTTCCCAGGTCGGGTCGCGGTGCAGGGGCACTGCCCCCGACTCGCTCGCCGTCATGACCGTGGGTTGACGGGGGCGTCCGTGCAGTTCCGGATCACCCGCATAACAATAGGGGCATTTCCAGTTGCAGGTCGGCGGGGTGTTCATCTTCAGGCCCACTCGTAGGACCTTTCCGTCCGCGAAGGCGGAGTACCGGCCGTCGAGCGTGGTGAATGGGCCGGCAAAGAGAGGAAACGGGCGGAGTTCAGCCATGAGCCCTCCAAGCATAGGCTGTGCAAAAGCAGCCGCCCAACGAGGGTAAATCACGGAGTCGCCCCGGACAAGGGCTTCTGACCTGAACGTGTAGTCTTCGCATCTGGCCGGATGTTCCGCCGGATCATCGCCGCCTCGGACGGCAACCCGGCGCATCTACGACGCCCGGCAAAGGTTTACGCAGCGCAGCGACACAGCCATGCCGGCAACTAAAGGAAAGCGTTGACCTGCGCCGCGACAAAGATTAGAGGTCGCCATCCGTAGCACTTCGTGACCGCGGACCAATGCGAACACATTCGCTGCCGAGGCGCCCGGCGCGTCGGCGGGTGGGCGACGGCAGGCGGATGCCATGGTCAGCGGCCGCCCGTCGCCCGACCCCGGCGCGGACTGGTATCGGCGCCTGGACGGGTACGGCCCGCCGAGCCCCCGCGCCGATCCAGGGGCCGTGCCGAGCCAGGGGCCGTGCCGAGCCAGGGGCCGTGCGACCTCGTCGGCGTTTCACGGCGGTGGGCCGCCAGCCTCGGAGGCCTGCCTGCACCAGGTCCCGGTGCGCCCCGCGCGGCGAAGGCGCCCCGGCGAGCCGCATTCCCGGGCCGGCGTCACGGCCGGGTGGACGATGCGTGCGGGATTGCGACGGCTTAGATCTTCAGTCCACGGCTGATTCCGCGATCAATATCCGGGTTCTCCCGAGAGGATTTCCGGCGACTCCGCCCCGAAGCGGGAATATCAGTTTTCGGAATCACGCTCTGCCACCCGGGAGCGCGCTACCGGGTTCGGACCGCAGGGCGGGCAATTCGGTGAAGAGCGCCCCGGATGAGGCCCCCCGAAGGAACGTCCGGCGCCCGGGCGGGTGCGTCGGCGCGTCTGGCGCGGGCGACTACGATCAATCGGAGGAAGGCAGAGCATTGAGGATCTTGAGAGGCGGCCATGTCGGCACGTATGCCCGCGGTGCCCGAGGAGCGAGTGTCCGCTCCAGCCGGTAGCAGCTTTGCGGAGGCGGTGAAGGCCGCCGGCCTGACGATGTCAGGCCCGAACGCGATCGTGGTCGTCCGCGACGCTGGCGGCACGCTGCGCGACCTCACCGCGGTGCCGGAGGTGGACACCGAGGTGACGGCGGTGCCGATGTCGAGCCCGGACGGTCTCGCGGTGCTGCGGCACTCGACGGCGCACGTGATGGCCCAGGCGGTGCAGGACCTCTTCGACGAGGCCCGGCTCGGCATCGGGCCGCCGATCGAGAACGGCTTCTACTACGACTTCGACGTGCCCAAGCCGTTCCAGGCCGAGGACCTCGAACGCATCCAGGCCCGGATGAAGGAGATCGTCAAGCAGGGCCAGCGGTTCCGCCGCCGCGTGCTGACCTCGCGGGAGGCGGCGCGCGACGAGCTGTCCGCCGAGCCCTTCAAGCTGGAGCTCGTCGACATCAAGGGGGAGGCGTCGGGCGCGGCGGCCACCGAGGTCGGCAGCGGCGAGCTGACGATGTACGACAACGTCGACCCGCGCAGCGGGGAGGTCGTCTGGACCGATCTGTGCCGCGGCCCGCACCTGCCATCCACCCATCTGATCCCCGCGTTCGCACTGCTGCGCAACTCGGCCGCCTACTGGCGCGGTGACGAGAAGAACCCCCAGCTCCAGCGGATCTACGGGACCGCGTGGCCGACCCGGCCGGCGCTCAAGGAGTACCTGGCCGCGCTGGCGGAGGCCGCCAAGCGGGACCACCGCAGGATCGGCGAGGATCTCGACCTGTTCGCGTTCAGCCCGGAGATCGGCAAGGGGCTGCCCCTGTGGCTGCCCAATGGGACGATCATCCGCGACGAGCTGGAGGGCTGGGCCCGCCAGACCGAGCGGCGCCTCGGCTACCGCCGGGTCGTCACGCCGCACATCACCCAGGAGGACCTCTACTTCCTGTCCGGGCATCTGCCGTACTACAGCGAGGACCTCTACGCCCCGATCCAGATCGAGGGCGAGAACTACTACCTCAAGCCGATGAACTGCCCGCACCACCACATGGTGTACAAGGCCCGACCGAAGAGCTACCGCGAGCTCCCCTACAAGATCGCCGAGTACGGGACGGTGTACCGGTTCGAGCGCAGCGGCCAGTTGCACGGCCTGATGCGGGCCCGCGGCTTCACCCAGAACGACGCCCACATCTACTGCACCCGCGACCAGGCCAAGGAGCAGTTCCTCGAGGTCATGCGGATGCATGACGAGTACTACCGGGCGCTCGGGATCACCGACTTCTACATGGTCCTCGCGCTGCGGGACCCGGCGAACACGACGAAGTACCACGACGACGCGCAGATGTGGGAGGACGCCGAGCGGATCACCCGTGAGGCGATGGACGAGTCCGGCATCCCGTACGTCGAGGAACTCGGCGGCGCGGCGCACTACGGCCCGAAGGTCGACTTCATCATCCGCTCGGTGACCGGCAAGGAGTTCGCCGCCTCGACGAACCAGGTCGACCTCTACACGCCGCAGCGCTTCGACCTGAAGTACCACGACGCCGACGGGACCGACAAGCAGGTCGTCGTCATCCACCGGGCGCCGCTGGGCTCGCACGAGCGATTCGTCGCGTTCCTCACCGAACACTTCGGCGGCGCCTTCCCGGTCTGGCTGGCCCCGGAGCAGGTCCGAGTGATCCCGATCATGCCGGAGCTCGACGAGTATGCCGAGACGGTGAGTCAGGCGCTGCTCGACGCGGACGTGCGCGTCGACGTCGATGCCAGCGACGGCCGGCTCCCGGCCCGGGTGCGCACCGCGGTCACCCGCAAGATCCCGCTGATCGTCGTCGTCGGTCGGCGCGAGGTCGAGGAGGGCAGCGTCTCGGTGCGGGACCGGTCCGGCCAGGAGACGTCCATGCCGCTGGCCGACTTCGTCCGCCGGGTCCGCGACCTGATCGACACCAGAAGCCTCGACGGCGCCGGCCATCTCCGCGCAGGATCAGACGCGACACCCACCGAGGTCGACGCGACCGACTGACCCAGTCGACGCGACCGATCACCGCCACCTGGCTCCGGCTGGTTCCCGGTCCCCCCGCGAACATTCGCCTTCTGGCTGGGGGCCCGGGTCGGTGCCGGTTCCGCGGAACATCAAGATCGTCTTTTGGGTTGCCCGGGTGGCTTCCACGCGCGGTTTCCGGGTCTGCTGCCGGCCGGTTCAGGTTCCGCCGCATTCCATGAGTGGAGGAGGTGATCTACCGGTGGGCGGGGCGGATCGCGGCGGCGACGTGTGCCTGGCTGCTGGCGGTGGCGGCGTTCGATCGGCGGGAGGGCTGGTCGGGGATGGGGATGGCCTCGTGCGCGCACTGGCTGTCGTGGCGGTGCGGGATCGGCCTGCGGACCGCGCGGGAGCATGTGGCGACCGGGCATGCGTTGGAGCGTCTGCCCGCGATCCGCGCCGCGTTCGCCGCGGGCACCCTGTCGTATGCGAAGGTCCGGGCGGTGACGCGTATCGCGGAGGAGGAATCCGAGCGGGTGTGGTTGACCCATGCCCGGTACTGCACCGCCGGGCAGATCGAGCGGCTGGTCCGGTGTGCCCGGCAGGCCCGCGGGCAGGAGCGGACCCGCCGGTCGGCGCCGCGGCTGGCGTGGCAGTACGACGACGACGGGACGCTGCGCGTGAGCGCGGTTCTTTCTCCGGACGACGGTGCTCGGCTGATCGCGGCGTTGGACGCGGCCCGGGCGAGCCTGGACACCACCAGCCCCCTCGACACCACCGGTGCTGCCCAGGCCGGTGATGCCGGCGCCGAGGCCGGTGAGGTGCCCGGGGACGGGGAGAGCGTGGTCCGGGCGCGGGATCGTCAGCGGGACGCCGAGGCGCTGGTCGCGTTGGCCGACGGGTTCCTCGACCGGCAGGCCCCCGGGCTGATGGCCCCCGAACACACCCTGACCGTCCCACCTGACCACGACCCTGCCCGGACACCCCCACCGCCATCCACACCCCCGGCAGCGGCCGACTCAGCCTCATCGACTCGATCCACGCCCTCCTCAATCCCGAGCCCCACCGCGGCAGCCGACCCGAAGACCAATGCTGATCAGCAGGCTGGGCTCACAGCCGCGGGTCGACCGGCTCGGATTCCAGGGCGAGCACGGCGAAGACGCATTCGTGCACCCGCCAGAGCGGTTCGCCGAGCGCGAGACGGTCGAGCGCCTCCAGCCCGAGGGCGTATTCACGCTGCGCCAGCGAGCGCTTGTGCCCAAGGCCGCGTTCCCGCAGGCGTTCCAGGTTGGCGGGCTCGGTGTAGTCCGGGCCGTAGATGATCCGCAGGTACTCCCGGCCGCGCACCTTCAGCCCCGGCTGGACGATGCCGCGGCGGCCGACGGTCAGGTTGGCCGCGGGCTTGACGACCATCCCCTCCCCGCCCGCCGCGGTCAGCTCGGTCCACCACGCGGTCGCCGCCGCGACCGACTCCGGCTCGGTGGTGTCGACGAAGATCCGCCGGGTCGGCGCGACCAGGTCGGGATCGGCGGCCACCAGCCGGTCGGCGAGGTCGAGGTGCCAGGCGTGCGGCCGCCCGTGGTGGGCCGCGCCCTCGCTCGCCAGCACCTGGAAGGGGGCGATCCGAACCCCGCGCAGGCCGTCGGTGGGCCACTGGTAGCGCCGGTAGGCGGCGCCGAAGGCGGCCGCGTTCGCCGCCCGGGATCGGGTTCGGATCAGCAGGTCGCCCACCTCCCGACCGCCCCGAGCCGCCTGCTCGAGCAGGTCCACCGCGACCGGCAGGGACGCCCGCGCCGCCGCGCCGACCGCGGCGTACNGCTCGCGCAGGAGCTGCCCGGCCTTGGCGCTCCAGGGCAGCAGTTCGGCGTCGAGCAGCAGCCAGGAGGTGTCGAGCTCGTCGAACAGCCCGGCCGCCTCGGCGGCGGCGCGCAGCCGGTCGACGAGCTCCGCGGTGAGCTCGCCGGGGAAGAACGGCCGCCCGGTGCGGGTCCACACCGCGCCGGCCCGGTCGTCGGGCGCGCCGAAGCGGCCCCGCGCCGCGTCGAGCGACCGGCACACCAGCGCGACCGCCCGCGAGCCCATGTGCTTCTCCTCGCAGACCACCGCGGCGACGCCGGCGTCGCGGTAGGCCTCGAAGGCCTGGTCGGGGTGTTCGAGCAGGTCCGCGACGGTGGAGGTGGCCACCGGGCTCATCGTCGGCGGCAGGTGGAGCAGCCACCGCGGGTCGATCGCGAACCGGCTCATCACCTCCAGGGCGGCGGCCGCGTTCCCCTCCCGCACGCTGATCCGCTTCTGGTGGCGCGTCTCGACGACCCGGGTGCCCAGCACGTCGGTGAGGTCCAGGACCTCGGGATCCCGGCGGCCCACCGCGACGGATCCCGCCGCGGGCCACTCGGCGGCGTCCGCGGCCTCGGGGTTGGCCGGGAACGGCCGCGCCGGTGCCCAGTAGACCTCGGCCGCCGGCACCGCGACGAGCTCACGTTCCGGATAGCGCAGGGCCGACAGGCTCCCGCCGAAGACGCACCCGGTGTCGACGCAGAGGGTGTTGTTCACCCACTCCGGGGTCGGCACGGGCGTGTGGCCGTAGAGCACCGTCGCCTTTCCCCGATACTCCTGCGCCCACGGGTGGCGCACCGGCAGGCCGTACTCGTCGCTCTCCCCGGTCGTCTCCCCGTACAGGCAGAGCTCGCGGACCCGCCCGGAGGCGCGGCCGTGGTAGCGCTCGGGCAGGCCGGCGTGCGCGACGACCAGCCCGCCGCCGTCGAGCACGTAGTGGGAGATCAGCCCGTCGAGGAAGCGTTCGACCTGCGCCCGGAACGGCGCCGGCTCCGTCGCGAGCTGCGCGAGCGACTCGGCCAGGCCGTGGCCGATGCGCACGTCCCGACCGCGCAGCGCTCGCAGCAGCTTGTTCTCGTGGTTGCCCGGCACGCAGAACGCCGCGCCGGCGGCGACCATCCCCATCACCAGCCGCAGCACCCCCGGGGTGTCCGGGCCGCGGTCGACGAGATCACCCACGAAGATCACTCGACGGCCGTCGCGGTGCGCGGCGCCGACCGCTCGGCCCGCCTCGTCCCGACCCAGCGTGTAGCCGAGTCGGTCCAGCAGCGCCTCCAGCTCCGCGCGGCAGCCGTGGATGTCACCGATGACGTCGAACGGGCCGGTCTCGTGCCGCAGGTCGTTGAACAGCGGTGTCCGGGTGATGCCGACGTCCGCGATCTCGCCTTCGCCGCGCAGCAGGTGGACGGTGCGGAACCCCTCGCGCGACAGCCCCCGCAGCCCGCGCCGGAGCTGGTCGCGCTGGCGGCGCAGGACGTGCGGCCCGAAGTCGCGATCCGCGCGGCTGGCGTTGCGTGCCGCGCACACCCCCTCGGGCACGTCGAGGACGATCGCGACCGGCAGCACGTCGTGCTCGCGGGCAAGGGTGACCAGCGGGCGGCGCGCGTCCGGCTGGACGTTGGTGGCGTCGATCACCGTCAGCCGACCGGCCGCCAGGCGCTTGCCGGCGATGTAGCGCAGCAGCTCGAACGCCTCCGGCGTCGCGGACTGGTCGTTCTCATCATCGGCGACCAGTCCGCGGCAGAAGTCGGACGAGATCACCTCGGTGGCCCGGAAGTGCGTCCGCGCGAACGTGGACTTCCCTGAGCCGCTCGCCCCGACCAGCACGACCAGGCTGAGCGCGGGAACGGCGAGCTGACGCGGCGACGGCAACGGCAACGGCAACGGCGACGGCGACGGCTCGGTGCGGTCGGGCGTCATGCGGCCACCGCCCGGCTGAAGACGGCCAACTGCGTCGGCGGCCCGACCTCCGGGTCGTCCGGTCCGACCGGCAGGTGACGGACGGTGTAGCCGTGCTCGGCGGCCACCCGCCCGGCCCAGGCGCGCAACTGCGCCCGGGACCACTCGAAGCGGTGGTCCCGGTGGCGCATCGCCCCCGCGGGCAGCGTGGCGAAGCGGACGTTGTGCTCCACGTTCGGGGTGGTGACGAGCACCAGGGCAGGAGCGGCGTACCCGAAGACGGTCGCCTCCAGGGCGCCGAGCCGCGACGGGTCGACGTGCTCCACGACCTCCATCAGCACCGCCGCGTCCAGTCCGGTCAACCGCTCGTCCCGGTAGGTCAGCGAGGACTGGATCAGGGTGAGGCGGGCCCGCTGGGAGTCGCTCATCCGTTCCACCCCCAGCCGACTCCCCGCGATGCGCAGCGCCCGCGCGGACACGTCCGCGGCGACGACGTGCTCGATGGTCCCCTCCCCGAGCAGGTCCCGGGCCAGCAGACCCTCGCCGCAGCCGAGGTCGCCGACCCGGCGGGCGGCATGCGACCGCAGCACGGCCAGCACCGCGCCGCGGCGCTGCTCGGCCAGGGAGAGCGGACGGTCCGGCGGGTCCAGGTCGACGGCGCCGGCGAGGGCGTCGTCGAGCTGCTCGGGCTCGGTGTCGTCCACCTCGGCGAGGCGGGCCAGTGCCGAACGGGTCAGCTCGCGGCGATGGGACAGATAACGGCGGGCAATGAGCTCGGACTCCGGATGGCTCGGCAGCCAGTCGGCACCGGCCCGTAGCAGCTTGTCGACCTCGTCACCGCCGACCCGGTAGTGCTTCGCGTCGTCCAGGACCGGCAACAGGACGTACAGGTGGTTGAGCGCCTCGGCGAGCCGGACCGTCCCGCGCAGCCGGACGTCGAGGTAGGGCGACTCGCCCCACTCGGGAACGTCGGGATCGAGCGGGCCGGTCGCCACCGCCACCTGCCAGCCGAGCGGCTCGAACAGGCGACGCGGCAGGTCCGAGCCCGCTCGGGAGGCGACCGCCGGCACGTGGATCTCCAGCGGGATGGCCGTGGCGGCGAGCTCCGGTCGCGCGTCGCACCGGCCGGTCATGGCCGTGCGGAAGACGTCCTTGAGCGCCATTGCGAGCATGCTCGACGCGGCGTACGGCCGGTCGTTGACGTACTGGGTGAGCGCGANCCCCTCCCCCGCCGGCCCGGCGCGTCCGCGCACGAGTCTGACCGGATCCACCTCGAGCAGGAGGGCGACGGTACACCTGTCGCCGGTCGTCTCCGGGTAGAACACATGCGCCGTGCCCATCGGCTCGGTGAACGAGTGCACCCGGTCCGGATGCTTGTGCAGCAGAAACCCGAGGTCGCGGGCCGGCGGGTGCGTCGTGGCGATGGTCAGCAGCACGACTGAACAGTCTTGCTCAGACAATCCCCCCGCGTCGCATCAGTTTTCGGCCTGCCTTGAGGGCAAGGAAGCTCCCGAACGGTCCGGATCATGCCCGGCCGGCGAGCACCGCGGCTGCCGCCGACGGCGTGCGCAGGGCGACGGGGGTGACGGCCTCGTCGAGGAGCCACATCGGCCGGTCGCCTTCGGCCAGCTCGCTGCCGAACCAGGACGGCGGACTGGCCTCCCGATCCAGGAACGCCTCCGCCTCGCGGGGTAGCCGGACGTATTCGAGGGTGCCGTCCTCACCGCGGCGGTGGTCGGTGACCGACGTGACGAGCACGCGCGCGGCGTTGGCAGCGGCGAGGAAACCCAGCAGGGCGATCCAGACCGCGTCCGGGTCCGGCAGGGCGAGGACGACGGGCTCCACCGCCGACAGATACAGGTTGCCCTCCCTGGCTACGAGCTGCCAGAGCAGGAACGTCACGAGCCCCATCGTCCGCGTCAGCACCTCGTCCCGGGTGGCCGGATCGGCGGGATCGGCGCCGGTCACGTCGAACTCGACTCGTTCCCGCCCGCGGGGCACCCAGGTGATCTCGTTGGTGGTGATGACGGCTCCCCCGGTGGGGGTGAGGTCGTCGCGGGTGATGCCCAGCAGCTCGAGGGGGACGTGGTGGACCCGTCCCGTGCGGTGCGGGGCGAGGTGGCGCAGCCCCTGGTGGGAGGCTCCGACGTAGGGCCGCGCCATCATCCCGAGTCCGCCGACAATCTCCCGCTGCAGAGGGAAGTAGTTGAGCCTGGCACATTCCATCCACAGGCGCAGCGCCGGATGGCGGGCGGATCCGACGATCAGGTCGTTGCTGATGCCGATGTCGATCGACAGGATGTTCAGGGTGAAGCCACAGGTGGAGGCGGCGACGGCCGCGAGCAGCTCGGGGACCGAGCCGGGGTGCCCGCCTTCCGGTGATCCGGCGTCGAACCGGATGTCGCCGTCGATGTAGAGACCCCCGAAGGTGTGGACGAGTTCCACCCGCAGATGATCGGTCGCGCTCGTGTAGCCGCGGGGACGCTGCTTCGCCATTTCCAGGACGTACTGCGGACGCAGGTACAGCGGATGGTCGGCGTGGAAGACCTCGTCGACGTTGACCAGCGCCACGTCGTTGTCACGGGCCCAGGTCGCCAGGGTGCGGACGTACCGGAGCGGGTCGTCCGCGCCGACCGGGGGGGCGGGCTCGGCCAGGACGGCCGCACACTGCGCACGCGGGATATCCGTCCACAGCACCACGGTGACCTGGCCCGCGTACCGGCGGGCCGCCGCGCCGTAGTTGTCGCGGAAGGCCGTCCGCGCGGGCATCGGCTGGCCCAACCAGATTCCGTGCACCACATGCGGTATTCCGACCACCTCCGGCAGCAGCGGCACCCCGGTGTCGGCCGCCTGCCCCCAGCGCCGCTCGTCCGCCGAGCGCCGCGCCCAGCTGACAGCGCCGCGGTCGGCCTCGAGGGATTCCTCCGACAACTCCTCGGCGCTCGGAACGGGGCGGGTCATGCTGATGCGGCGCAGGAACGGCGCGACATGCTCGGGCCGCAGGTTCCCGATGTCGACGCCGGCGAGGAAGGCCGGCTCCGGGGGTGGTCTGCGCAGGTCGAACAGGTCCGCGCCCAGCCTTGCGGCCAGCACCCGTTCCGCGTCGGGGGTGTGCAGCGGCGCGCAGATCAGACGGCGCAGCCAGGACAGCGTCTCGCCGCGGGGAGCCTCGAGCGGCCAGGCCGGCGGGCGGCGGTTCGCCGCCCGGCCCATCCGACCGGCCAGGTCGACGCCGCCACGCACGCTCGCCTGCCGGCGGCGCTCTGCCTGCTGGTCGGTCAGCCGGGCCTTCGCGGTACGCACCATCGCGGCGATCCGCGCGTGGCCGCTGGCCTCGCCGATGCGAGCGAGCCGCGCCGCGAGCACCGGCCAGTGGACGAGCTCCGACTCCGACAGCAGGCGTGCGGCGAGGCGGGACGGGTCCGTCTCGGGACCGCCCGGTCCCGACGGCGTCAGCACGCTGTCGAGTCGCCGGCGAATGGCCGTGAATTCCCGCTCCACGGACGGTCCGGCAGCCAGCGCGGCCGACCAGCGCCTCGCCGCCACCCGGGCGGCCCGGTCGGTGAGCGAGTCGGCCAGCCGCGACATCCGACCGACGGCCGCGGCCGCGGCGACGACCTGTTCCACGGTCAGGTCCCCGACGAGCCGGCCTGGCGCGTCGCGCGCCGTCGGGTCGAACCCGAGCGTGTGACAGGCCGCACGCACCCGGTCCGCGGCGGACTGCTCGGCGGCGGACGCTGCGCCGGTGGCGAGGGTGCGGCGCACCACCTCCGACTCTGCGAGCAGTCGCGCCGCGCGCGGCGTGTCCAGCGCCAGCGTGAGGGCGGCTCGACCCGTCAGCCGCCGGTCGAGGTCCGCCGCCGCCTGGTAGCCCGCCTCCTTCAGGTCAGCAAGGCCTCGGGCGTAGGCCACCGCCTCCGCGACCAGTGCGGTAGCCCGGGCCGCGCCCTCGGCCGAAGGCCCCTCGAGACCCATCCGGGTCAGAGTGGTCACCATGTGACAAGGAGCGCTCGGATCATCGCGCATCTCCCCTCTGCCCAGGACCGGCCCCGAATGTCGTCGCACATCTGGCACGTTCGCCGGGCACGAGGGAGTTCACGAAGCCCGAGAGAATGTCGACCGTCAGAGCATGCGGTGGAGCCAGCTCTCGGTGGAGCCGTCCACGTCCCGGTCCGCCTCCAGTGGGGTGAGGCTGACGTATCCGTCCTGGACGGCACGGGTGTCGGTACCCGCGGGAGCCGCCTGGTCGTTCGGGGTGAGCCCGATCGTGTAGGTACCCGGCTGTCCCGCCTGCCCGCTGGTCGGCGTGTAGCCAAGGTCGAGGGCCACGCCGGTATCCAGCGTGGTGGGCCGGACCCCTCTGGGGGGCAGCACCGAACCGGGTTTGCCGGTGGCGGGGTCGACGGGGCCGGCCAGGAGCGGGTAGTTGACGTTGAGACCGACTCCCGGGGGCATCAGCGCGCCGTGCTGCGACCGGCCTTCCAGCCGCGCGACGAGATCCGCCACGTAGGCGGCCGAGCTCTTCGCGGCGACGACCGTTCCCTCCCGCCAGGTGCTCGAGGTCTGCAGGCTGACCGCGATCGCGGGCACTCCGAACTCGAGCGCGGTCGCGGCCGCGTTGACGGTGCCCGAGTGGTTGACCGCCTGACCGAGGTTGTTGCCGGGGTTGATCCCGGAGACGACCAGGTCGGGCTTGGCGTTCGTGAAGACCTGGTCGAAGGCGAAGAACACGCTGTCCGAGGGTGATCCCGGGGTGACCGTCCACACCGATGGCTCGGGCTTGGCGACCGTAAGCTGCAGCGGGGGTGCGGAGATACGACNGCCCTGGCCGCTCTGGTCGGTGCCGGGTGCCACGACGACGACGTCATGACCGGCGGCCCTGAGGGCGTCGCGCAGAGCGACGATCAGTGGGGTGTCGGAGCCTCCGGTGCCCCGCCATCCATCGTCGTTGGTGAGCAGAATGTGCAACGGACGCACGGGGGTGACTCCGTGCACGGGGGCGGTCGCACCGGGACCCGCCGCCGACGCGCTCGGCGCTATGCCGACCAGGGAACAGAGGAGGGCCGCGCCGAGGACGGCCGAGATTCTGCGCTTCTTCATGCCGTGAACCTAGAGCCGGCGGGACGGCGCGTTTTCCGACTTGGAAGAACTTTCCGCAAAGAACAGCGTAACTTTTGGTTTGGAAGTACCCTGGCAGCCGCCGTTTTCTCGCCTGAGCACGATGGAGCTTGCATGCCCCGGCAGACCGGTCGTCACTGTGCACTCGTTCTTCTTGTCCTGGCCTGCATCGTCGGCTGCTCGGGTTCCGGACCCTCGGCTTCCCCCTCGCCGGCGGGTGGCAGCACCACCGCACCTGCCGGGCCGAGTCGTGTCAAGAGCTACCACAACATCGCCGAGCTGAAAGCCGACTCCGACGCGATCGTCCGAGTTCAGGCGACCGACAGGACCCAGACCACGGTCATCTCCGGCATACCATTCACGATCACCGACGTACATGTCACGGAAGTTATCCGCGGCACGTTGCCCAGCACCATCCGAATACGGCAGACCGATACCGGCGGCGTCGGCGGGGACGACATCCTGAAGCCGGGATCCTCCTATCTCCTGTTCCTGGAAAGGTTCGCACGCGACGGCGAGGACGTCACCAACCAGTACGCAGTCGTCGGCGTGGCGGCCGGGCTCTATCTCGAGGACTCGGGCCAGGCCAGCCATCAGGACACGGAATCACCGCAGCTACCCCAGGTACTCCCCGTCAGGGATCTCAAAGCACAGATCAACGGTTGACGGCGGGCCCGGTATCGCTTCCACGTCGACCAGGGCGCCGCCGGACCCAGCGACCGGAAACGGCGAGTGGCGACGGCCGCTCGCCGGCTCGTCGCCACTCGGTTCCTGCTGGTTGATGATGTCGGACTGGTGAGCTGGTGGGCTGGTGGGCTATCAGCCCCAACCACCCCAACCACCCCAACCGCCGTGGCCCCGGTGGCCCCAGCGGCCCCAGTGATGCCGGTGGCCGCCCCAACCACCCCAGCCCCAGCCTCCGAAGAAGCCGATGAAGCCGGTGGCCTTCCGGAACGATCCCTGATCCTGGAGGGCCGGCGCCTCATATGTCGCCTTCATACCTTTCCCATCCGAGTGTCGAGCCAGTCACCCTTGGGGTGCTCGGCCAGCTCTGGTGGCTGCCGTCGCTGTCCGGCCTCCGGCGTCGGCTCCCCACTCATTGACCGTGCAACTTGTGAACCTGCAACTACAAGCCTGCATCTCCGGGGTCCAGCTACGGTTCACTCACGGTTCAGTACCGGCCGGAGGCTGCGGGCGTCATCGGGCGTCATCGGGCGTCATTCGCGGACCCCGGCCAACTCCGCGGGCGGGCGGCGCAGCAGCAGCGCGGCGGGAACCAGGCTGGCCAGCACGGCGGTCGCCAGGCAGGCAAGGATGATGGCGCCCAGCGGCAGCCACGGCACGGCGACCGGCACGGAGGGCGCCAGGTCGGCGAGACCGTGGCGGGCTCCCGCAGCGGTGACGGCGGTGACGACAGCGGCGAGCAGAACGCCGACACAGGTGACCAGGACCGCCTCGATGCCGACCAGGCCGAGTACCTGGCGGCGGGTGGCACCGGCCAGGCGTACGGTCGCGAACTCCCGCGCCCGGTCTCTGGTCGCCATGACCAGTGTGTTGGCGATCGCGATGCCGGTGTAGACCAGCGCCATGCCGAGCATCGCGATCGCCCCCTGCCGGTTGGTACGGGCCTCCTGCTCGCCGGCGGCCGACAGGTAGTCGTCGGTTTCGACCACCGTGGCGCCGCCAGCCGAGGCGATCGCCGCCGCCCCGGCGCGGGCGGCCCCTACGGTGGCGCCCCCCGCGGTGACAACGCTGTCGGCCGCGAACCGCAGGTAGACGGTGTCGGCGACCTGGCTTGCGTGACCGCGCCGCAGGTCCCACGGGAGCAGGACGGTCTCGTCGAGATCGAGCTGGCGGTCGAACACCGCGACCACGCGCAGCCGCACCGGGGTCGCATCGCCCAGCCAGATCTCGGCGGTGTCACCCAGCTTCCAGCGTCCGGCCGGAACGGCGATCGTCGCCGTGCCGGTGAGATCGGCCAGGTTCCCGTCGACGACGGGAAGGTCGAGCACGGTGGCGAGATCCGCCCCGGTTGCGTAGCGACCGGTCCACTCCTCGGGTTCGCCTCCTGCGCTGACGTAGACGGGGTCCTCGGTGACCGGGATGGCGGCCGCGACGCCGGGGACGGCCCGAAGGCGGGCAACCGTCGGGTCGGCGAGCCCGGCGCCGCCGCCGGGAACGGCCACGGCGTCGGCCGTGATCCGATCATGGGCGGCGCTCTGCGTGGCGGCCTGGAGGGTGCCGAAACCGGTGAGCGTCGCGCTGGCGATGCCCACGGTCACGAGGACGGGCGCCGCCGTGGCCGCGGTTCGCCGGACGGCGGTGACGGCGCTGTGGCGGGCGAGCAGGACCACCCCACCCGACGACGCGGCCAGCGGCGCGGTGAGCAGCCGCACCACCGGCGGGACGACCAGCGGAGCGAACATGGCGCAGGCCACGACCAGCAGCATCGCGGACAGCAGGACCAGGGCGATCGCGTCTGACGAATGGACGGCTGACATCGCCACGAGCATCGGCACGCAGCCGCCGAGGGCGGCGAGACCGACGACGACGCGCGCAAGGGTCATCGGCCGGGGGTCCACGGCCGCTTCCCGCAGCGCGGCGATCGGTGCCACCCGCCCGGCGCGGCGCGCCGCCAGCCAGGCGCCGAGCAACGCGACGACCAGCCCGACCCCGAATGCCGCAGCGACCGGCCAGAAGACGAACCGGGCGGTGAAGTCGCTCGGGGTGAACCCCGTCCCGGCCAGCCATCGCGCGAACCGGGGGGCGAGCATCGCGCCGAGTGCGCCGCCGACGGCCGCGGCGAGCACCCCGACGACAAGCGCCTCACCGAGCACCAGCCGGAAGACCTGGCGCGGCGTCGTGCCGGCGGCGCGCAGCAACCCGAACTCCCGACGCCGAGCGTCCACCGCGTAGGTGAACGTCCCGGACACCACGAAGATCGAGACGAAGGCCGCCAGGCCGGTGGTCGCGGACAGCAGGGCGATCGCGGTCTCCCGCCGGTCGGCGTCCGGGTCAGGCTCGGCGCGGGCTCGGCTGTTGCCGCGCAGCACCTGTACCGCGTCGCCGTCGCCGACGCCGACGGCTGCGCGAGCCTGGTCGGCCAGCGTCGGCACCGACTCGCCCGGGCCCGCGGTCAGCGCGACCGCCTCGATCCGTCCGCCGGCAAGGTCCGTGACGACCCGGTCGACCATGTACAGCGCGGCCGGTGCGGAGGTTCGCAACACCCCGCTGACGGTGAACGTCTCGGCGCCCCGAGCCGTCAGAACGGTGACCTGATCACCGGGACGGTGCGCGGTAGGCCCGCTGAGCACGACCTCCCCCTCGGTGCGCGGCGCCGCGCCCGCGACCCAGGTGTAGTTGTGCAGCCCGGCGGCGGACCAGGGGTGGACGGTGTCGCCCGGGGCACCGGCCACCACCGCGTACGCCGCGGCATCCGCAACCATGCGGACCGGGCTCGCCGCCGTCGCCGTCGCCGTAGTCGCCGCCGTTGCCGTAGTCGCCGCCGTTGCCGAGGAGAACATCGCGGACAGCCGGTCGACGAGATCGGCGGGCAACCCGCGCGAGCGCTGCGTTCGCACCGTCTCGGTCTCCCGGTCGTCGCCGGAGCCGGTGGTGACACTCACCGTCGTGGCGCCCGCCACGACCACATCCGGGGTGACGTACCACCTCGGGCCGGTGCCGGGCCCGCCGAGCGTGCTGACGAGGGTCAGCGCCATCGCGGCGAGCAGGGCGACACCAAGCCCCAGCGCGACGAACGTACCAACCAGGCTGCTGAATCGGGCGCGAACCGTGTGCCACGCGAGGCTCAGCATGGCGCGCACGCGGTGGCCTCGAGCCCGTTCACCCGGGCGGAGACCGTCTGCGGGGTGGGATCGTTCAGCTCGCCGGCGACCCGGCCGTCGGCGAGGAAGACCACCCGGTCAGCCCAGGAGGCGGCGATCGGGTCGTGGGTCACCATGATGATCGTCTGGCCGTCCCGGTCGACCATCCCGCGCAGCAACGCCAGGACCTCCCGGCCGGTCGCCGAGTCCAGCGCGCCGGTCGGTTCGTCGGCGAACAGCACCGAGGGCCGGGTGACCAGGGCACGCGCCAAGGCCACCCGCTGCTGCTGGCCGCCGGACAGCTCGGCCGGGCGGTGATGTGCGTGACCGCCCAGGCCGACGGCGGCCAGCACGTCGCGGACCTCACTGCGGCGCGGCCGACGGCCGGCCAGCCGCAGCGGCAAACCGACGTTGAGCTCGGCGCTCAGNGACGGCACGAGGTTGAACGCCTGGAACACGAAGCCGATCCGGTCGCGACGCAGCAGGGTCAACGCGGTCTCGTCCAGGCCGCCGATCGGCTCGCCGTCGATGAGGACCTCGCCCGTGGTCGGCCGGTCCAGCCCGGCGGCGCACTGCAGCAGGGTGGACTTGCCCGAGCCGGAGGGCCCCATCACCGCGGTGAAGGTCCCGCGGCCGAAGTCGAGGGTCACCCCGTCGAGTCCCGCCACCGTCGCCGACCTGCGGCCGTACACCTTCCGGACGTCGCGGAGCGCGACTGCCTGCGTCATGGGACCAGCGAACCAGCCCGGCGAACTCGTGGCATTGGTGCCGACAGGCATCCCGAGGGTATGGCTGGCCCCAGGGAGTCCTTGGGGTAAACCGCCGCAGGCCCGGCCGCCGGCCACCGGAACAACACGGTCAGGGCGGCGCCACGGCATTCCTCGACAAACCGTTCACCGCCGCCACCGGCACAGCTTGGAGGGCCTGGACCACAGCCGCCCTAGTACTACAGCACCAGTGATCTTTATGTGGCTGCTGCCTGCCGGGCGATGCTTTGGGCAGCGTAGATCCGGGTCTGGTAGTGGTAGTAGCGGGCGCGGGCCTGGTGGCCGCGGCGCCAGTCCGACCACCAGGTGATCATGGCGGGTGGGAGAACGGCTTCGGTGAACAGGGCGAAGACATGGCGGATCTCGTTGAGGGTGAACGGTGTCATCATGCGCCTGTCCGGTTCCGGCTGTTCGGCGACCGGCAGGCCACCGGGGAGACGCTTGTATCCCACGGCGGTCATCGTCGGCGGGACGGCCGGCGGGTTCTGGTCGCGGTGTTTCCTCGCGGTGACGGCGAGCCAGGCGTGGGTGAGC
>NZ_LJPA01000032.1:0-87594 GCF_001414035.1 Frankia sp. ACN1ag
ACCGCCAACCGCGGCGCCACCCGATCCGCGCCCCGACGGTGCACGATCACCGTCCTTGCCCCCGGCTCACCGGCAAGATAGAACGCGGCCTCGACCAGCACCCCCGTCGACAACGGCCAGAACTCCGCCTCCACCCTTGGCACCTCACCACCGGTCGGCTCCTTGCAGACCAGCACGCCATCGGCGTCCGGCAACTCCACCTCAGGCAACCAGCGGTAACGGACATCGTCCGGGCCGTCGCCCTCGAGCAGGCTCACAGCGCCGGCACCCCTTCCACGTCGGTCACGCACAACATCGGCGCCACCAGCCAGTCCCCGTAACACCGCTCCCGCGCATGACGCTGCGCCGCCGCCGGCGAATCAAACGGGCCAATCAGCCCCTCCAACCGCCGCCCCGTGCCGAACGTCGCCAACCCCCACCGGACAACCGACCCGACCGGCACGCCGTCACCCGACCCGCCAATCCCCACCTGTTCCTCACACCCGGCCATGGCCAGCCCCCTTCCGAGGCGACGACGATGGGCGCAGCCCCGACCAGGCCAAGCCCACGGCGACTAGTCCGCCGATCAAGACGGCCCGCGCCGAGGACAACCAGGCCAATCCGGCAGGCGCCGCCGGAGATCAGTCTTTGTCGCTCACCGAGCGGCTCCTAGTGACACTCACGGGTCTCATTCCGTGGCACCTCCGTGGCACCCAGTAGCGGCATGGTGCCGTCGGAGTGCCACCTAGGTGCCGTTTCGGCCTCCGCGAGCGCCAGGCCGTGACATTCGGACCATCGGCCGGTAAAGCTTGCTGAAAGTCCGGCGGGACTGTCCGGACTGCCGGAGTTCTGGGCCAGCACGAAGGAAGTCCGCGTATGCCGTCGACCCCCGCCGAGCCCCGAACGCTGCTTGCCCGCTGGGTCCGCCAGCAGGGATGGACTGTCGAGGAGTTCCGCCGCCGCTATGCGGAAACCGCACAAGCCATCGACGCGCGGGCCGACAGCGTCAGCGAACGGCAGGCGAAACGCTGGCTCGCCGGCACACTCGTCCACCGACCCCATCCGTCCGCAAGCTCAGTCCTCGAAGCCCTGTGCCGGCACCCCATCGACACGCTGCTCAGTGAAGCTGACCCGGCTCCGGCCACGCCTGAACTCCTTCCTCGGAGCCAGCCACCGCCGGTGCATCAGCCGCCCGCATTCGAGGCAACCACCGCAGTGGCAGATGCCGAGGAAACGTTTCGATTCCTGGTGCGCGCGGAGAACACACCCGCTCCCGAGATCATCGAGATGTTGTGGAGCGAGGTACGGCGTCTGTCCCGTTCCTACGGCGATCACTTGAGCCTCCGTGTCGACGACTTGATCGTGGCACGCAAGGCGATCTTCCGACTGATCGACGGCCCAACCGAACCGCACCAGATACGCGATCTCTACCTACTTGGCGGCCTGGTGTGCGCGATGCTCGCGCATGCATCCCGCGATCTTGGTCAGACGCGGAGAGCCATCACCTACCAGGACACCGCACTTCTGTGCGCCGACCGATCCGCACACCCCGGCCTCCGCATCATCGTCCGAACCGAACAGGCAGCCACCTCCTACTGGATGGGTCAATACGCCGAATCCATCCAGTTCGCCGAGCTCGCCGGCCGCGATACGGAACGCGCACACGGATCAATCGCCGTGCTGCCCTTCGTGCAACAGGCCCGCGCCTACGCGGCAATCGGCGACACGGGCCGGAGCCGCAACGCCCTGACCCACAGCTACCGGACACGTGATCAG
This sequence comes from Frankia sp. ACN1ag, assembly GCF_001414035.1. Classification (NCBI taxonomy): domain Bacteria; kingdom Bacillati; phylum Actinomycetota; class Actinomycetes; order Frankiales; family Frankiaceae; genus Frankia; species Frankia sp. ACN1ag. The sequence goes on from NZ_LJPA01000032.1 coordinate 1,756, forward strand.
GTCGAACCTGACGAACTCGACGACATGGGCGGCCTGATGCGCCTGTCGCTACCCGAACAGCTCGGCATCATCGCCGGAACCGCAGCCTGGTTCCCCGACCCCGCCGAATCCGAACGGGCAGCACACGAAGCCGTCACCGCGTATCGCCAAGCCCCCTACGCGGACCGATCCCACAACTCCGAAGCCATCGCCCGCGCCGACCTGGCCACCGCCCGCATCCGCCTCCACGCACTCGACGGCGCCCACGACGCGCTACGCCCCGTACTCGCGATCCCCGAACCGCACCGAGTACTCCCGATCAGGGAAGGCGTGCGACGACTCAGTGTCGTACTCCAACAAGATCCACTCTACCGGGTCACCCCGGAAGCCCGGGACCTCGCCATCGCCATCGACGACTTCACCTCCGGCATCCAGCCGAACGCCCTGGAAAGCTGATCGTCGCGAACTTTCTTATGGGTTTCAAGGGCGGCCCTTCGGGCCGCCGGGTGGGCCGCGCCGCACACGCCACGCCGCCACACCCGCCACGCCCGCGGGACTCGCCGCACCCCGACGGGGCCCCGCCTCCCTCCGGTCGGCACCCCGCCGGAGCGTCGGCCCCACGGGAGTGTCGGAGCGTCGACGCGTCGGAGCGTCACAGCCCACCCCACGACAACCGCAGCACCAGCCCCGCAAGCCACGCCCAGGACCAGACCTTTCAGCCTGGCGGACAACGGCACCAGCCCCACCGGGAACGCCGGTCACCGGCAGTCGGTTTCCCCCTTTCCCGCCGGCGCCGGATCGTTTAACGGACTGGCGGACACGTCAAGGGCGCTACGCGTCGCAAGCGATCATCCTTCGGATGACCCTTGACCCGCCCACCACTCCGCTAAGGCAAGGCGCTGTCAGGAAAGGACGAAAAAACGGAGGGGCCGACAACACCCGCTGTTCTTCGTCTGCGCTGGCCGCCCCCCGACCCGACCGGCACCGCGAACCCCGCCGAGGCACCGGACACCCCGCGCCCCCCGACNCGCCCCCCGACCCGACCGGCACCGCGAACCCCGCCGAGGCACCGGACACCCCGCGCCCCCCGACGTCCCCGCGGACGGCTATTCTTCCTGGTCAGACGGCATCGATCCGAGCGCCGGCCGCGTGACCTCACCGGAACACCCATTCCTTAACGTTTCGTCACATCGTTGCGTATCGCGTGTAGTGAAACGTAAGTGACGATTCAGGGTGGACGGGCAGCGGGTTTCCGGTGCCCCCAGACGCTTCTGGCCGCCCGAGCCCCACGGGCGCACCGCTTCCGACGAGGATCGCCGCCCCCGACGACCCGGCACGGCCAGACGACGAGCCCGCCCCTGTCGGAGCACCCACGACGCCGCCACCGGGCCCGGACACGACGACGGCCGGTAACCCCTACAGGGTTACCGGCCGCCCGAAGCGCCGTTGGCGTCTACCTGTTCTGCTGCTTCCCACCCGGCCAGCCGTTGACGTGCGAGGCATACCACTGGCTTGCCATCGTCGCCGACACCGTCACCGAGTCCCACCACCGCGCCGCCACGTCATACGGCATGTCCGACGCCACACTCNCCCGCNCCCCCGCCGGAAGGATCAACGTCGGCCGCAGCACCGAGAACCTCGGACCCCCCGCAGGAAGATACACATCCGCCCGTTCCCCGGGATGCGCCTGAAGATCCACACCCACCGTTGACCGGCCACCCCCACCGATCCGCACCTCTGGCATCATGCTCACGGGTTCCTCTCCTGTTCGCTCAGGATGGGGATCAAGGCCCGGGACCGGTGCTCGTAACACCGTCCCGGGCCGCCTATTCCTTGCCAATCCCGCACGGTCCATTGCCCGCGGGGATGTCATGGGCGACGCTATGCCGCCGCCGCAGCCGGGAAACGGTCCGGATGCGGAATCACGTCGATGGACTCTTCGCCCGCGTGCCCGCCCTTGCTGGTGGGCAGGACCGTGACCTTGCACAGGTAGTCGACGATGCTGCGCCGCCGATCCAACGGCAGCCCGGGAAAGTTCTTCGCCGTCACCCCGTGCAACGCCGACGGCAGAACCGTCAACTTCTCGTCCCGTTCCAGGTCTTCGAGCTTCCCGCGCAGCCGGGTCAGGTTCCGCTTCAATCCCTCCACGGAAACATCTTTCAGATCATCGGTGGGATCGCCGACCAGGGCGTCTTCGACCTGACTGATACGCAGCCGGACCTCATCGGCGCGCGCCCGCAGATCATGGGTGGGAACCGCGACGTCAGGAACGTCGAACGTCACCCCGTCCCGGGCCAGCCAGCCGACCACGAACCGGGTTACCACATCGTCGACGAGATCCCCGCGGCGCCGGAGATGATTCTGCGATGCGCACCGGTACATCCGCGCCCCGGCACGGTTCCCCCCGGACCGCATCGCCCCCGCACACCGGCCGCAGACCGCGATCCCCGACAGCAACCGGTTCGGCTTGTTCCCCGGAGAACTCCGCCGCGCCGGGTCCGTCAGCACCGCCCGGCACAACTCCCACCGCGCCACGTCCACGATCGCCGGCCACGCCGCCGGACCCAGGATCCGACCCTGATGCACCCGGAACCCGGCAACCCGCCCATGGACCAGGATGCCCCGCAGTGTCGACGACGACCAGCGCGCTCCCTGCGACGTCGCCACGCCCGCATCGTTCAACTCAGCCACCAGCGCGCGCAGCGGACGGCCCGCGATCACCCCACCGGCCGCCCAGCGGATCACCTCCGCTTCCGCCGGGCGGACCGTCATCCCGTCAGCCTCATAACCGAACGGACGCCGCATGCCCCCATGCGGCAAACCCGCCTCGGCGTTCTGCAACATCTTCCGCCGGACCCGGTCCGAACGGTGCTCCGACTCATACCGCGCCAACCCGCCCAGGATCCGAGCATGCAACCGGCCCTCACCCGTCGACAGGTCAACACGGCCGCCCTTGACCGTCTCGATACGCAACCCGGTCCCGTTCGCCAAATCCACGATCTCTTCGAGTTCCTTCGGGCTACGCGTCAACCGGTCCACATGCCAGACCAGCAACACGTTCCACCGGCCCGACTCGATCCCGGCCAGCACCTCCTCATACCCCGGACGCCGCTTCTTCGAATACGCCGACACATCGTTGTCCGTCACCACCTCCGGACGCGGCATCCCCAGCCGATCCGCCAAATCGTTCAAGTCCGCAGTCTGACGGGCAACCCCCAGACCCGCGCCCTCCCGATCCAACGAGATACGCACATAGCCCACCGGACGCACCGGCCCCGGAACACCCACCACCGTGACGAAAGGATCAGTTACCGTCATAGAACTATTCTAAAACGGCAGTGTCTTAATTAGAGCGTGAGCCGGTCGATGTCGGTATCGCCTCCCTCGACCCAGTCGGCCAGATGGTGGATCTGGAGCCAGCGGGTGTGTCCGCAGCCGGGGTACTGGCAGCGACCCTGGTCGCGGGCGTAGACGGCGTCGCGGAGTCGTGGGCTGGGGTGGCGCTGGCGGCGGCCGAGGTGCAGGGGATTGCCGTCGGGGTCGGCGAGCAACGCGCGGATCAGCCCGTCGCAGCCGAGCCGTTGCAGGACCTGTGGGGACAGCCCGATCCCGCCGTCGACGTCGGCCCACGCTCCGATCCCGATCAGTGGTGTCGCCGGCAGCCCGGCGACGCCGTCCGCAGCACTGTCGTTCACGTCCGGGGCACTGGCACCGCTCTCCGCGCCGGGCTGGGTGTCACGGCCGGCGGGGGTGTCGGGGCGGGTGGTGAGGTGCACCGTGAGGGTGTGGCCGGGGGTCGTCAGCCCGGGAGCGGGCCGGTCGAGGAAGCCCTCGGCCAGGGCGACCAGCGCATTGGCATCCCGCTGCCGGTCCCGCGACGTGGTCACCCGCTCTCCGTCCGCGGGCAGACCCGCCACCCCGGCCCCGTCCGCCGCACCATCGCCTGCCGCACCATCGCCGCCTGCCGCGGCGTCGTCGTTGTCGTTCGTCCTGGTGCCCGCAGGGGGAGGGGTGGTGTCCTCGAGACTTGCCCGGGCCGCGTCCAGTGCCGCGATCAGCCGGGCGCCCTCCTCGGGAGCCAGCACCGCGTGCAGGCAGAGCATCCCCTCGTCATCGATCCGCCAGGACAACCGCCGGGCGGCGCGGCGTACCCGCTCATCCCCCCGGACCTGCCGGTAGGACCGCACCAGCCGCTCGATCTGGCCCGCGCTGCAGAAACGGGCATGGGACAACCAGACCTGCTCGGTCGCCGGCTCCGCGACCCGGGTCACCGCCCGCACCTTGGAATAGGACAGGGTGCCGGCGGCGAAAGCGGCACGGATCGCGGGAAGACGCTCCAATGCGTGCGCGGTGGCCAGATGCTCCCGTGCGGTCCGCAGACCGATCCCGCACCGCCAGGCCAGCCAGTGCGCGCACGACCCCATACCGACCCCGGACCAGCCCTCCCGCCGGTCGAACGCCGCCAACGCCGTCAGCCAACCGCAGGTCGCCGCCGCGATCCGCCCCGCCCAGCGGCAGATCACCTCCTCCACCACCCCCAACGCGGCCGTCTCCACATCCACCTCCAGAACGGATGGGAATGGTGAGGACGTCGGAGAAGGAGCTGCCGCTGCTGCCATCATCATGATCACCGGGCCAGGGGTGTCGTCGATCATCGGACCCGAGCATCGTCCCACCCACCACCGACAAAAACCGATCAAGATCAACTGTGGCGGGTCGGCACACCCGTGACCAGGGCCTGTCATGACCTCCCCAGGGCCACGACCGCTGCGGACCGATCTTCATGTCTGCGGATGATCGGTTGATCGCGGGAATGCTCAGAGATGCGGGCCTGACTTCCGGTGATCCGGGTGTTCCCTGAGGTCGGTGTTCCGCGGAACCGCGCCGTGCCGCGCTGCCGGACGCGAGCTCGACTTCCATGACCAGGGTGATGTGGGTCGGACGCGGCCGGCAGTCTGTGGGGAGGCGGGCGCGGGTTCGGTGCTGGGCCGGGCAGGGGGTGCTTGTGTGGCGGGTGCTTGTGTGGCGGGTGCTTGTGTGGCGGAGTGTGCGGCCGCGCTCAGGCGGGCTGCCACAGCTCGACCCGGTTGCCCGCCGGGTCGGTGACCCAGCCGAAGCGACCGACACCCTCCATGTCCTGCGTCTCTTCGGCCACGTCCGCTCCCTTGGCGCGCAACTGCGCAAGCATCGCATCCAGGTCGCGGACCCGGAAGTTGAGCATGGTCTGCTGGGCGCGGGACCCGAAGTAGTCGGTCTCGGACTCGAACGTCGTGAACACGGTCGGCCCGGCTCCCTGATGCCACAGGCCGTTCTCATCGACGTCCAGACCCAGGCAGTCGCGGTACCACGCACTCAGAGCCGCCGGGTCCACGGCCCGCAGGAAGTAGCCACCGATGCCAAGCACACGTTCCATGCCGCCATCCTGCCAGGACGGCGATCGGGCGGGCTGGCATCACACCATCGCCCGTAGGGACCGGACCCTGGACGCAGAGTCCCTGCAAACGATCGTGGTGTTCCGCGGAACCGGCTCCGGGATCGGCGCGAAGTCTGCGGTCGGCACTGCCGGTCTCGGACGTGGTCGGCGCTACTGTCCGCTCTCGAGACCCGGGCCGAACGCGCGCCGCAGGTCTGGCCCGTCGAAGCTGAGCGTGTAGATCGCGGGCATCGGCATCGAAAGCCAGAAGGCGCAGTCGATCGGAAGGCCGAGAGCGAGCAGCGCCCGAGAGATCCACGTGCCGTGCGTGGCAGCCAGGATTGTCGTCGCGGGCGCGGCCGACCCCACGAGCGCACGAACCGTGTTCCCCGCACGGGTGGTGAGCTCGGCGAGTGATTCGCCTGCCCCGATGACCGTGCCGGGTTGCGCCCAACTCCGCTCGTAGTGGGCCTGCCAGTCGCGCGTCGGAGCCAGGCCTGACCGCCACTCGCGAAGCTCGTCACGGCGGCAGATGGGCAGTCCCACGACCCGGGCAGTCGGTTCCAGGGTCTGGATCGCGCGAAGGTACGGACTGGACAGGAGGCGCGATGCGCGGCCATGGTGACCGAGGGCTGAAACAAGGTCGAGGGCCTGTTCGCACCCCTTCTCAGTGAGAGGCCGCCGATACTCGTCGGGGCCATCGGGAGTCGGGGCGACCGAGCCGGCGTGACGGACCAGAAGCAGATCAACCACAGGCGCGATCATGCCTCGCCGGCGTAGGCGAGGGGACGTGCCGCGCGCGGGTGGGAGTCGGGTTCCCGCCCGCGCGCGGCACGGGTCTTCAGCGCAGGCCGGAGCGGACGAAGCCGCTCACGACGTGGCGTTGGAGCAGCAGGTAGATAATGAAGATCGGCAGGCAGGCCAGGCCGGCGGTCGCGGTCAGCGGGCCCCAGTCGTCGCCCTCGGTGGCGCTCATGAAGCTGCGGATGCCGAGCTGCAGCACATCGTTGTGCCGCTGCAGGACCAGCGCCGGCCAGAAGTACTCGTTCCAGGCGTTGACGAGCAGCAGGATGCCCAGCGCCGCCAGGGCCGCGCGCAGGTTCGGCACGACCACCATCCACAGCGTCGACCAGGACGACCGGCCGTCCATCCGCGCCGCCTCCAGCAGCTCCTTGGGGAAGCTGTCGAGGTGCTGGCGCAGCAGCAGCACGCCGAGCCCGGAGACGATGTTCGGGACGATCACCCCGGACAGGGTGTTCAGCAGCCCGAGCTGGTGCAGCAGCACGTAGTTCGGCAGCATGGCGACCTGGAACGGCACCAGCCAGCTACCGACGAAGGCCAGGTAGAGCACCCGCTTGAGCGGAAAGTTCCAGGCGGCGAAGGCATACGCGGCGAGCAGGCTGGTCAGGAGCTGCCCGAGCGCCGTGAGCACCGCGACGACGGTGGTGTTGAGCAGCAGCCGCAGGACGTCGACCTCGTCGATCGCCGTGCGGTAGCTGTCGACGGACAGCGGCCACGGCAGCGGGCTGACCTCGTAGACGTCGTTCGGTCGCCGCAGCGACGTCGCATACAGCCAGTAGATCGGGAACACGCAGGCCAGGCCCAGCAGGGCCAGCGTGAGGTGGCCGACGACGACGCGCGTCCTCGACCGACCCCCCGGCGTCTCCGGGGCGTCGAAGTTGGTCATCGGGGCGCCCTCTCAGTCGTCGTGGATGGTGACGCGCTCGGAAATCCACAGCAGCACCGCCGCCACCAGCCCGAACCCGAGGAAGAACACCACTCCGGCCGCCGAGGCGAGGCCGGCGTCGAAGCTCTGGATGCCGTACTCCCAGAGCAGGTAGTAGACGTTGGTGGTGGCGTCGACCGGACCGCCCTGGGTGAGCGTGTCGATCAGCGGGAACGTCCACTGCGGCGCGAACAGCAGCGCTGTGGCCAACACCAGGAACACCAGCGTCGGCGACAGCAGCGGCAGCGTCAGCCAGCGGGTGATCTGCCAGCGCGACGCCCCGTCGACGGAGGCGGCTTCCGCGTAGTCCCCGTTGATCGAGGCCAGGCCAGCGGCGACCACGACCACGGCGAACCCGAGGACGTGCCAGCCGGTGATGCCGGTGATGGCGATCAGGGCGGGCCATCGCTCGTGGAACCAGTTCACCGACGAGCCCGTCGCCCGGTTCACCGCTCCGGTGCGGGGGCTGAGCAGCCACTGCCAGACCGCGGCGCTCGCCACCGGCGCGACCAGGAACGGCAGGAAGATCAGCGCCTGGTAGATGCTGCGCGCCCGGCCACGCACCTCGCGGGAGAGCAGCCCCACCACGACGGGGATGACGATGGTGAACGGCAGCAGACCGATGATCATCAGCAGGGTCCGCCAGACCGACCCGCCCAGCTCGGGCAGGGTGAACAGCCGGTGGTAGTTGTGCCAGCCGACCGGGGTCGCGGGCTGCGTCGGCGACAGGTTCCACGAGTAGAACGAGTAGTTCGCCGTCTCCACCAGCGGACGGTAGATCCAGACGATGAGCATGCCCAACGCCGGGACGAGGTACAGGTAGGGCACGACGCCGCGGCCGAGGCGGCGGGCCAGGCGCCGGGCGGTCCGGCCCCGACCCCCGGCGGCTGCCGGCGCCACGATCGGCGCCGGCAGCGTGGGGGGAGCGACCTCGACGAACATCCCGCTCATCCCGGGGTGGTCTGCGGGGTGAGGTTGCGGATGAACTCCAGCCTCTCGGCCCGGTCGTTGTCGTAGACCTGGCCGGCGGGAGACAGCGGGATCGCGGTGGCGACGAACTGGCCGTCGATCAGGTCGATCCGGCTGAAGCCGCCGCCGAGCAGGCCCCGCAGCCGGCCGTCGGGCGGCAGCGGGTCGGTGTCGTAGGCGAGGGCGGGGCTGACCCAGACGGGGATGCCGGCGAGCGCGCCGGCGCCGGCGTGATGGGCGTGCCCGCTGAGGATCATCCGGACGTCGGTGCCGGCGACGACGTCGGCGAGCCGCTCGGCGGCGGCGAGCCGCAGCAGGTGCACGGTCGGCACCGGCGACGGCAGCGGCGGGTGGTGCACGATCAGCAGGGTGCCGCGGGGCGCCGGGGTGGCCAGCACGTCGGCCAGCCAGGCGAGCTGGGCGTCGGTGAGCCAGCCGTCGTGGCGGCCCGGCGTGGTGGAGTCGAGGGCGACCAGGCGCAGGCCGTCGACCAGGTGGACGCTGTCGCAGGGATGGTCGGCCGACCACTGGCCGGCCTGTCCGTCGAGGCCGACGGGCACGCCGGCGCCGTTCAGCAGCTCGGCGCGGAAGGCCAGCCGCTCGTCGTGGTTGCCCATCGCGTAGACGACGGGCGCGTCGAACGTGGCCGCCAGCGGGTCGACGATCTGCCGCAGCCGCCGGTAGGAGGCGGGGGAGCCGTCGTCGGCGAGGTCGCCGGTGAGCAGGATCCCAGCGACCGGACCGGTCGAGGACGCCACCGTCGCGGCGACCGTCTCCAGCAGGGCGAAGGTGTCCACGCGGTCGTGCATCAGCTCGCCGGCTGGCAGCAGGTGCGTGTCGCTCACCTGGATCAGGGTCAGCTCGGCCGGTCCGGTCGTGGTCATCGGATTACGCCTTCGGGAGCAGTGCCGCGCCCTGCTTCTGGGCGGCGGTCAGGGTCGACTGCGCGTCCGCGCCCTGGTAGACGATCTTTTCGACCGCCTCCATCATCCCGTCACGGACCTGGATGTAGTTGACGCCGGGAATCGAGATCCACGGCTCCATCCGGTCGAGCTGAGCGATGTTCGGCACGACCAGCGGGTTGGCCTTGGCCCAGGCGGCGAGCCCGTTCGGGTCGTCGACGAGGCCGGTCCGCAGCGGCAGGTAGCCGATCTTGGTGGAGATCGTCTTGTAGGCGTCCTCGCTGGTCAGGAACTTGATCAGCTCCCAGCCGGCGCGCTGCTTGGCCGGGTCGTTCGACAGCACGAACAGCGACGCGCCGGAGTTCGTCGGGATGGTCGGCTTCTTCCCGAAGCTCGGCATCTCCGCGGCGCGCAGGTCCCACTTGCCCTTCGAGCCCTTCACGAACGTGCCCTGGATGGAGCTGGTCTCCAGGAACATGCCGATGTTGCCGGCGGCGAAGCTCGTGTAGGCCTCCTTCTGGCCGAGCACGGGGGTCAGGCCGTCCTTGACCAGGCCCTGGGCCATCTGGACCGCCTGGACGGCGGGGGGCTGCGAGTAGGTCAGGGTGGTGCGGTTCTCGGAGATCACCCGTCCGCCGTTGGAGCGGACCAGGCTCTGGAAGCACCAGTCCTTGGCGATCTTCGTGAGGCAGTCGAGGTACACGCCGTCGTGGTTGGTCTTGTCGACGATCGTCTTGGCGTCCTGACGAGCCTCGTCCCACGTCGTCGGCGGCTTCGCCGGGTCGAGACCGGCCTCGGCGAAGATGGAGGCGTTGTAGTACAGCACCGGAGTGGAGAAGACGAACGGCACGCCGTAGGTCTTGCCGTCCCAGTCACCGAGGGTCCGCGCGGTCTTGGCGTACGGGAACTTGGCGCCGTCGAAGTTCGCCTGGACGGCGTCCTTGCCGACCAGGTCGTCCAGCGACTTCACCTTCAGCGAGTGGATGGCGAAGTCGAGGTCGCTGAAGCCGAGCTGGACGACGTCCGGCGGCGAGCCGGCGGCGATCTGGCTCTGCAGGCTCGACACCGTGTCGGTGGCCGGGTTCGGGCTGGAACCCTGCGGCTTCTGCGCCGTGACGTGGATGTTCGGGTGGGCCTTCTCGAACTTGCCGATCAGCTCGTTGAAGGTGTCGGTCCAGGCCCCGGCCTGCCCGAAGTTGTAGCTCTCGAAGACGATGGAGACCTTCTGGTCCTTGCCGAGCTCGGGGATCTTGCTGGTGGCCTTCGGCGCCACGTCGTCGCCACCGCCCCCGGGCGAGCCGCAGGCGGCCAGGACGGACAGTGCGGTGGCGGCCGACAGGGCCACCAGGGAGAACGATCTCCGGGCGAACGGTCTTTTCACGTGCTGCTCCTCGGCGAGGTGACAGTGCGAGCGGGTGAGCTGTGGCGGGTGTCAGGTGGCGACGGGGACGCGGGCGGCGGGGACCTGAGGGTCCCGGTCCGGCTGCCAGACGAGCCGGCGTCCCGACTCCCGGTCGAACAGGTGGGTGTGCTCGGGGCGGACGGTGAGGACGACGGCCTCGCCGACGGTGAAGCCGGCCGGCCGGCGGGCCCGCACGGCCACCTCGGCCGCACCGACGCGGCAGTGGGCGATCTCCTCGCTGCCGAGGTTCTCGATGCTGCGCACGCTGCCGCGCAGCGTCGCCGCGGGGGCACCGCCGTTGGGGGCACTGCCGTTGGGGGCACTGCCGTTGGGGACACCGCCGGCCTCGGGCGCCGGGCCCGCGTCTGCGGCCGGCCGCAGGCTCAGGTGCTCGGGGCGGACGCCGAGGATGGCGGGTCGCCGCACCTGCTCGCCCTCGTGAGAGGGATGGTCGAGGCCCAGGGGGACGTCCACGCCCTCGGCGACCGCGTGCAGCCGGCCGTCGCGGCTGACGATCTCGGCGTCGAGCAGGTTCATCGGCGGGGAGCCCAGGAATCCGGCGACGAACGCCGACGCCGGGGTGTCGTACACCTCGGTCGGCGTCCCGAGCTGCTCCAGACGGCCGCGGTTGAGCACGGCGACCGACGTCGCCATCGTCATCGCCTCGACCTGGTCGTGGGTGACGTAGACGAACGTCCGCCCGAGCCGGCGGTGCAGCTCGGTGATCTCCGTGCGGGTCGCGGTGCGCAACTGGGCGTCCAGGTTCGACAGCGGCTCGTCCATCAGGAAGGCGCCGGGGTCGCGGACCAGGGCGCGGCCGAGCGCCACCCGCTGGCGCTGGCCGCCGGAGAGCGCACGCGGCCGGCGGTCGAGCAGCGCGCCGAGGTCGAGGATGTCGGCGACCTCGGCGACGCGGCGGCGGATGTCGGCCTTGCGCTGCTTACGAGCGCGCAGCGGGAATCCGATGTTGCGTTCGACGGTCAGGTGCGGGTAAAGCGCGTAGCTCTGGAACACCATCGCGAGGTCGCGGTCGCGGGCCGGGGCTTCGGTGACGTCGTTGCCGTCCACGAGCACCCGGCCGTCGCTGGGGGAAACCAGACCTGCGATCATGCGCAGCAGCGTCGACTTCCCGCAGCCGCTGGGGCCGAGCAGGACCAGGAAGTCGCCGTGGGCGACGTCGAGGCTCACCCCGTCGACCGCCCGCACGTCACCATAGCGGCGCGTGACGTTTTCGACGGTAATACGGCTCACTGGTTCCCCCCTCCGATCCGGCGGCATCTGCCAAACAGCTGTGTTATGTCCTGCGCGCGCCGGGGCCGGACCAGTGCCGAACCGGTTTGTCCCCTGGCCGATGAATTCCCGGCACCCGGTCCGTGTACGTGTCGATTAATTCCGTGTCGACGGGCAGCTGCAGTTCAGCAGGTCTCGGTGAATCGTTGGTGAACGGATCGCGACGAATATGTCGGTGACCGCCCCCGATTGGAGGTTCCAATCGCCCGAGAGGAATCCGGCTACGCGGGCCTGCGGCGCTCGCGGATCCAGGCCGCGACCGCGGGGCCGATGACGGCGGCGTCCTTCGTCCAGGCGAAGTGGTCGCGGTGGGCGACGCCGGCGGCGGCGGTGATGTGCCACCGGTCGATGCGGGCTCGGGGCATGCGGCGGCAGAGGAAGTCGACGTTCGACTTCGGTCCCAGCCGGTCGTCGTCGAGGGAGATGGCCAGCACCGGCAGGTCGAGCTCGGCGAGCAGGCGGTCGTAGTCGCGGGTCGTCCCGTGCGGCCGGTAGCGGCTGGTGCGGGAGTGCCGCGCCCAGTCCGTCATCACCCGGCCGGGCATGGCGCCGCCGATGAGCATGCCGCCCGGCCAGTAGCCGCGCACCCGCGCGACCAGGCCGATCGTCTGGATCGAGTACAGCGCCTCCGCCCAGCGTCGGAAGCCGAACGCCTTCCAGTACACGGTCCCCGTGCCGATGACGCAGACGCCGGCGATCCCGCCCCCCGCGGGTTGCTCGGCGGCGGCGTGCAGCAGGGCGATCTGGCCGCCGAGGCTGTGCCCGAACAGGTATGGCCGCGCCCCGGGGAACCGGGTCCGCACGGCGGCCAGCACCCGCGGCAGGTCGACCTCGATCAGCTCGCGGTAGCCGAAGGTCGGCTGGTCGTGCAGGCCGGGCGTCGACTCGCCCTGGGCGCGCAGGTCCGTCGTCACCACCGACACCCCCGCCGCGTGCAGCGCCCGCGCGATCGGCAGGTAGAACTTCGCCTTGAGCGCCATCGCGGGCAGGATCAGCACGACCGGCGCGCCCGGATCGGCCTGGGGGAGCACCCGCAGCACGAACGACACGCCTCCGACGCTGTCGACCCGCAGCGCCTCCAGCGCCGAGAACTCCGACCGGCGCGGCGGTGCCGAGCCGGGTGCGGAGCCGGGCGCCGTCCCGGGCGTCGGGCCGGTCACGGGGCGGCCGGGGCGGCCGGGGCGGCGAGCTCGGCGACGTAGGCGAAGCGGAAGGTGGCGACCAGGGTGCCGGCGGCGTCGTGCAGCACCGCCTTGCCGTCGAGGTCGACGCGCTCGCCGGGGCCGGCGGCGAGCACCTGGCGCACCGCGCGCTCGTCGACGGTTCCCACCGCGCGCACCAGGCCCCGGGCGGGTCGGCGGAACGACGACCAGCTGTCGCGCACGACGAGCCATTCCACGTCGGCGATCCGGCCGGCCGTCGCCCCGACGAACGCGCACGCCCCGGCGATGTCCGCCGCGAGGAACTGCGCGCCGGCGTGCACGGTGCCGAACTGGTTGGTCAGCTCGGGACGGTCGGGGATCTCCACGACCGCGTGGTCGGCGTCGACCTCCGTCACCTCGACGCCGACGAACGCGCCGAACGGCACCACCGTGTTCGCCATCCGCCGGATGTGCTCGAAGTCCACGCCCGCGCCCGGCTGGGCGAAGACCGCGAAACCGGGTGCTGCCGGGCTCAGAACTGACGGGTTGCTCACCTGGGTCTCCTACCGCTGATGGACGTGCCGCTGATGGACGTGCCGCTGATGGAGATGGATCGCCTGGCGCGGTTCCGCGGAACACCACGATCATGAGAGTCGGGCCGCGGCCAGGACTCCAGACGCGACGCGCGGTTCCGCGGAACACCACGATCGGCGGGGCTAGCCGAGGCGGCGGAACACCCGCCGTGCCACCGAGGCCCGCAGCACCTCGGAGGGACCCTCGTAGATACGGAAGGCGCGCGCCTCGACGAGGAAACGGGCGACGAGGTGGTCCTCGCAGACGCCGAGGCCGCCGAAGAGCTGCACCGCCCGGTCCAGCACCCGCCACACCGCCTCGGACACGAAGGTCTTCGCGATGGCGGCGTCGTGGCGGGCCGCCGAGCTGGTCGCCCCCTGAGTGTCCAGGGTCGCGGCGGTGGCGTGGACGAGCGCGCGGGCCGCGGCGATGTCGATCTCGTTGTCGGCGACGAGGGCCTGCGCCATGCCGTGCTCGGCGATCGGGGCGCCGAAGGAATGGCGTCCCAGCACGTGCTCGGCGGCCAGGACGTGCGCGCGGACCGCCAGGCCCAGCCAGTTCATGCAGAACGTCAGGCGGGACGGGGCCAGCCGGGCCTGGGCGTACTCCAGACCCAGCCCCACCTCGCCGAGCACGGCGGCGTCGTCGACGCGGCAGTCGTCGAAGGCGACCTCGCAGTGGCCGCCCGGGGCGCTGGTGAAGTCCAGCGTCGGCATCCGGCGCACCACCCGCATCCCTGGGTTGTCCGCGTCGACGAGGAACATCGTGGGGCCGGCGTCGGTGCGCGCGACGCAGATCGTGAACGCGGCGCCGTCCGCGCCGGTGATGAGGTGCTTGGCACCCGTGATCGACCAGCCGCCGGGCACCCGGGTGGCGACGGTGCGCAGCATGCTCGGGTCGGATCCGGTGCCGGGGGCGGGTTCGGTCATCGCGATCGCCGAGCGCACCTCGCCGGCGGCGAGCGGCGCCAGGTAGCGCTCGCGCTGGGCCGGAGTGGTGGCGTCGGCGAGCAGGTGGATGTTGCCGTCGTCCGGGGCCCAGCAGTGCAGGGCCAGCGGCCCGACGAGGCTCGCGCCCGCCGCGATGAGCACGTGCGCCTGCCCGCGGAAGTCCAGGCCGAAGCCGCCGTACTCGACGGGCGACAGCGGGCCGAACACCCCGGCGTCCCGGGCGGCCGCCACCAGCTCCAGGCGCAGCGCGTCGTCCATCCGGCGGCCGTCGACGACGATCTCGCGCTCGACGGGGACGACGACGTCCCGGATGAACCGCGCGGTGCGTTCCGCCAGCAGCACGGGATCCGGCGGACTCGATGCCTCGGAGGGCCTGACGATTGTCTCGCTCACGGTTGCTCCCACCGGTAAAAACGTGCTGCATGCGGGGTCATTCGCGCGGGGTCATTCGCGCGGGGCCATTGTTGCCGTGCCCTGCGCGTTCGGTCGTCGGCCATCGACGTTTTCGATGGGGTGATTGCCGTTGTATTGATCGCTGTTCGCGTGATGCCTGGCATGAGACGGTTTGCCGGTGAGTTCGGTATCTCGCTGGACGGTCCTGCGGGTGGACGAGGCGACTCTGGCAGCGGAGAACGTGCTGGTCGTCGTGCTGGTGGACCCGCAAGGAGAGGCTCTCGACACCTGGGCTCCGGGCGCCCACGTGGATATTCGGGTACCGGGTGGGGAGATCCGCCAGTACTCGTTGTGCGGTGATCCGTCCGATACCCGGTCCTGGCGAATCGCGGTGCTCCTGGAGGAGAAAAGTCGGGGCGGGTCGCGCTACTTCCATGAACAGGTCGTGAAGGGTACGGAAATCGAGGTGGGCGCCCCGCGAAACAATTTCCCGCTGGTGGCCGGCGGGTCCTATCGGCTGGTCGCCGGCGGCATCGGGATCACGCCTCTGCTGCCGATGCTGCACGAGCTGGAGCGCCGCGGCGCCGACTGGCGGCTGTACTACGGCGGTCGGGCACGGCGGCGGATGGCGTTCCTGCCCGAGCTCGCCCGCCACCCCGACCGGGTGCGCGTGCTGCCCGAGGACACCGAAGGCCTGCTGCCCGTCGACGACATCGTCGCCGAGCTCGCCGCAGACTCGCGGCTGTACTGCTGCGGGCCGGAGCCGCTGCTGGCGGCCACCGAGCGGGCGTTCGCCGCCCGCGGTATCGGCAGCCTGCACGTCGAACGGTTCCGTCCCCGCCCGACGGACGGCGCGGACGAGGCCGACCAGCGGGCCTTCGACGTGCTGCTGGCCGGCTCCGGGCGGCTGGTGCGGGTGCGCGCCGACCAGTCGGTG
The DNA here is from genome assembly GCF_001414035.1 of Frankia sp. ACN1ag. Lineage (NCBI taxonomy): Bacteria > Bacillati > Actinomycetota > Actinomycetes > Frankiales > Frankiaceae > Frankia > Frankia sp. ACN1ag. Next base: position 17,432 of record NZ_LJPA01000032.1, read on the forward strand.
CTCGACGCGCTCGACCGCGCCGGGCTCGACGTCCCCTCCTCGTGCCGCGAGGGCACCTGCGCGAGCTGCGAGACGACCGTGCTCGACGGCGAGGTCGACCACAGGGACTCCGTGCTGTCGGCGGAGGAGCAGGCCACCGGCACCACGATGATGATCTGCGTCTCGCGGGCGCGTTCGGAGCGGCTGACCCTTGACCTCTGACCGATCGACCTCGACACCCCGCTGCGGGCATGCCGTCGTCCTCGGGGCGGGGGTCGGCGGCCTGCTCGCCGCCCGGGTCCTGAGCGAGTCCTTCGACCGGGTCAGCGTCCTCGACCGCGACGACCTGCCCGGCTCCGTCGACGCGGGCGATCTCGGCGACGCGGGCCGTCCCGCCGCCGGGCTCGGCGCCCGCCGTGGGGTGCCACAGGCCGGGCACCTGCACGCGCTCATGGACCGTGGGCGGGAGATTCTCGAGGAGCTGCATCCCGGCCTGGTCGCGCAGCTCGTCGCCGCCGGGGCGCCGACGAGCGAGGCGCTGGTCGGTGGGCGCTGGTACCTGCAGGGACGCCGCGTCGGTCCGGTCTCCACCGGGCTGACGTCGGTGCTCGCGAGCCGGCCGCTGCTCGAACGCGAGCTGCGCCGGCGCACGGCGGCCCTGCCCGGCGTCCGCCTGCTACCGAGGACCGCGGTGATCGGCCTGGTTGACGTCGGCGGCCTGGTTGACGTCGGCGGCCTGGTTGACATCGGCGGCGGGGTTGACGTCGGCGGCGGGGTGGGCGAGGGCGGCGGGGTGGGCGAGGGCGGCGTCGGCGGCGTGCGGATCCGGGCCGGCGGCGGCGACGGCGCGTCGACGGTGCTCGCCGCGGATCTGGTGGTCGACGCCAGTGGGCGCAACTCCCGCTCCCTGGACTGGCTCGCCGCCGCCGGGCACCCGGCACCGCCGACGTCGCGCGTCACCGTGGACCTCGGCTACGCCTCGCGGGTCTACGAGCGCCGCCCCGAGCACCTCGGCGGCGACCTCAGCGTCATCGTCTCCACCACCCCGGGCCTGCGCGGCGGGGGCGCGGTGGCCGTCGAGGGCGACCGCTGGATCGTCACCCTCGCCGGCCTGCTCGGCGAGCATCCCCCGACCGACCACGACGGGTTCCGCGCGTTCGCCCGGCGGCTGCCGACCCCCGACATCGCCGACCTCATCCATGCGGCGACCCCCCTGACCGACGCCGTGCCGTACCGGTTCCGGGAATCGGTGCGCCGGCACTTCGAGGCCGTGCGCCGCCCACCCGAGGGGATCGTGGTCGTCGGCGACGCGCTGTGCAGCTTCAACCCGCTCTACGCGCAGGGCATGACGGTCGCCGCCCAGCAGGCGCTGGTCCTGCGCGACTGCCTGCGCGCGGGTCCGCGCGGGCTGCCGGGCCGCTTCTACCGGGCGGTCGGACCCGTCCTCGACGTCGCCTGGGACATGGCGACCTCCTCGGACCTGCGCTACCCCGCGGTGGTGGGCCGGCGCACCCTGCGGGGCCGGATCACCGGGAGCTACGCGGCCCGGGCGCAGCGCCGCGCGCACCGCGACCCCGCCGTCGCCCGGACCCTCATGCGCGTGGTCCACCTCGCCGAGCCGCCGACCGCCCTGCTGCGCCCGACGCTGGCCGTCCGGGTCCTCGCCCCCGGCGCCCCGCGGGCGATCGCGCCGTCATCCCCGCCCACCATCCGTGACCGCCTGGCCGTCCCCCACCACGAGCAGTCGTAGAAGGAGCACAGCATGGTCACCGTCCAACCCGCGTCGTCCGAGACCCTCGACCGACCGGACGAGTCGTCCCCCGAGCAGACGGGGGCCCGGCTGCTCGCGAAGCTGTTCGACCCCGCGAACCGGCACGACCCCTACTCCATCTACACCGAACTGCGCGCCGCCGGGCCGCTGCACACCGGGCCGTTCAACCTGAAGCTCGCCAACCGCTACGCGGACTGCGCGGCGGTGCTGGGCAGCCAGGAGTGGGGCCACGACCGCGAGCCCCACCAGCTCCACCCGACCATCCCCGCCGAGGCCTTCCCGGCGTCGTTCCTGTGGATGGAGCCGCCGGACCACACCCGGCTGCGCGGCCTGGTCACGAAGGCGTTCACCGCGCGGACCGTGGCGGCGCTGCGGCCCCGCATCGCCGCGCTCGTCGACGAGCTGCTCGACAACGCGCTGCGGCAGGGCGAGTTCGACCTCATCGCCACCATCGCCTACCCGCTGCCGCTGACGGTGGTCTGCGAGATCCTCGGCGTGCCGGCCGAGGACCACCCGCTGGTGCAGGTCTGGTCGCAGGCGCTGGCCCGGGCCTTCGACCCCGACGTGCTGATGACGCCGGAGGCGCTCGCCGAGCGCAACCGCGCCATCCCCGAGTTCCTGTCGTACTTCCGCGCCCTGGTCTCCCGCCGGCGCCGGGAGGCGACGGGCGACGACCTGATCACCCAGCTCGCCGCCGTCGAGGAGGCGGGCGACCGGCTCACCGAGGAAGAGCTGCTCGGCACCTGCGTGACGCTGCTCATCGCCGGCCACGAGACGACGGTGAACCTCGTCGGCAACGGGATGATGGCCCTGATCCGCCACCCCGACCAGGTCGCGCTGCTGCGCGAGCGCCCCGAGCTGATCGGGCCGGCCGTCGACGAGCTGCTGCGCTACGACTCGCCCATCCACATGAACACCCGCGCCGCCAAGCGCGAGCTGGTGGTGGCCGACGAGGTCTTCGCCCCCGGCGAGGGGATCGTCGCGCTCATCGCCTGCGCGAACCGCGACCCGCTGGTGTACGACGACCCGGAGCGGCTCGACGTCACCCGTTTCCACACCACCAGGCCGATCGCCCGGCACCTGTCGTTCAGCCTCGGCCACCACTACTGCCTCGGCGCGCCGCTGGCGCTGCTCGAGATGGAGCTGCTGCTCGCCGGGGTGCTGGACCGGGTCGCCGACATGGAGCTGCTCACCGACACGCCGCCGTACAAGCCGAACATGCTCATCCGCGGCCTGGCCGAACTCCCCACGCGCTTCCACGCCGCCTGAGTTCCACGGCACCCAGGTTCCACGCCGCGGGCTCACCGGTCGGCCGCATGGGCCGGCGCCATCGCCTCGGTGAGACCGAGGGCGGCGCCGGCCCTTCGCCGGTTCAGGCGGCGGCGGGGGAGAGGTCGACGGGCAGCGAGCTCAGCCCGCGGTGGATGAGGCTCGGCTGGTAGGACAGCTCGTCGGTGGCCAGCGACAGCGCCGGTGCCCGCTCGACCAGCGTGCGGATCGCGGTCGTCGCCTCCAGCCGGGCCAGCGGCGCACCCAGGCAGTAGTGCAGGCCGAGGCTGAAGCCGAGGTGCCGCGGCGAGCGGCCGGGTTCGGCGTAGCGGGTGATGTCGAGGCGCTCACCGCCGTCGAACACGTCGGTGTCCCGGCCCGCCGAGCCCATCAGCACGATCGCCCCGTCCCCGCGGCGAAACCGGCGCTCGCCGACGGTGGTGTCGGTGAGCGCGACCCGCATCGTGAACTGGGTCGGCGTGTCGTAGCGCAGGATCTCCTCCACCGCCGACGGGGCCAGCTCGGGCCGGGCGCGCAGCAGCGCGAGCTGGTCGGGGTGGGCGAGCAGGGCGAGGATGCCGTTGCCGACCAGGTTGATCGACGTCTCCATCCCGGCGACGAGCAGCAGCACGCAGATGCCGAGGACCTCGGCCGCGGTGAGGACCTCGCCGGACTCCTCCACCGCGACGAGCCGGCTGAGCAGGTCGTCCTGCGGGTCGGCCTTGCGCCGGGCGACGAGGTCCTGCAGGTAGGCGACGACGTTCGCCCCGGCGTCGTTGCGGCGGGCGATGTCCTCGGCGGACAGCAGACCGTCCGGGTCGGTGCCGCGGGCGATCGCCAGTTCCCAGGAGCGCAGCAGCTCGGCGTCGGACGCGGGCACCCCGAGCAGCCGCTGGCCCACCATCGCCTGGGCGAGCGGCGCGGACAGGTCCCGGATCACGTCGAGCCCGCCGGCGGCGAGCGCCCGGTCCACCAGCGTGTCGACCAGGCTGGTGATCATCGGTGCGAGGTCGGCGACCATCCGGGCGCTGAACGCCTTGTTGACCAGCGTGCGCAGCCGCCGGTGGTCCGGCGGGTCCATCCGGATGAACGACCCGGGCAGGCTCGCCTGCTGGTCCCAGAAGGGGCTGAGCCGGTCGACGTTGCCGTGCCCCCATGCCTGGCTCTGCAGCACCGCGGCGCAGTCCGAGAACCTGGACATCAGCGTCACCTCGGCATCGCCCAGGCGGACGGGTGTCGGGACGGCAGCCTCGCGCAGCCGGCGGTACCGAGGGTAGGGATCGATCCGGTGGGCGGTGTCGAACACGTCGTGGGCGTCGACCCGGTCGCCGTCGATCTCCGCTGTGGTCATGAATCCCGCTCCTTCGTATGCGCCACCCGGCCCTGGGACTGCGGTACTGGGAACACGGGTATGCGCGCGGAGAAATGCAGGTGGCGGCGTCATCGTGGGTCCGGGGTTGGTGCCGGTCAAGGGCTCTTTGCCGCGGGCCGGGCAATTCTCATCGGTCGATAAGGAGCGGGTATCAGGCGCGCACGCTTTTCAGGTCGGCCGGAAGATGGACGAAGCGGAAGCCGGCGCCGAGCAGGCGGGGCAGGGCCGCCGCCACGCCGGGTCCGGTGCCGCGGCGGGGATGGTTCATGTGCCCGATCACGATCGAGCCGGGCGGGGCTGCCAGCAGGCTGGCGCGGACCTGGGCCGCGGTGTACGTGGCGCCACCGTCACCGTTCACCGCGAACGAGACGATCGTCTCGCCGAGGTCACCGACGATGCGGGCGGCGACGTCGTCGCTGTACGCCGTACCCGGCCGGAAGAGCCGGGGCGGTCGGCCGAGCAGGCCGGTGAGCTTGGCATGATTGCCGGCCACCTCGTCGTAGACCTGGCCGGCGTCGCGGGTACCGGGGATGCCGTAGGCCGACCGGCCCGACACCGACAGCGGCCGATGCAGGGTGCCGTGGTTGGCGATCTCGAACAGCGGGTCGGCGGCGAGGTCGGCGAAGGCGGGCCGGTTCGCGTCGATCCACCGGGAGTTGAGGAAGAGGGTCGCCGGGACGCCGTACCGGCGCAGCGTGGTGATCAGGCCCTGGTCGTAACCGCTGCCACCGGGGCCGCCGCACGCGTCGAAGGTGAGTGCCAGCGCCCTGTCGGCGACGGGCAGCCGCGTGATCGTCCCGGGCAGGTCCAGGGCCCAGGCGTGCGGCCGCAGCCCACCGTAACGGGCGACGACCTCGGCGCGGCCCACCCCGGCCGGCGTCGCCGCGAGACCCGCCTCCATGGGAATCCGCCGACCGGCCGGGTGGGGCCCGCCCGTACCGGCCGGGTCGGGTCCGCCCGTGGCAGCCGCGGAACGGTCGGTTCCACAGCCGGCGAGGACGCCGAGCGTCATTCCGGCGACGCCGGTGACCAGAGCGCGGCGAGATGCCGGCATTGCACTATCCCCCGATCCGGCCCCGACGATCCGGCGCCGACCACCCCCGGATCCCACGATCCGGCCCCGGCAATGGTGTCACGGCCAGCGTCGACCGCACCGACGCCACCCGCTGTGGCCGTGCATGGGCCAGCTGAGGCCGGGAATTCCGCATCGGTCGATAAGAAGCGGATATCGAGTGCGGCAGTCCTGTCCCCGCGGCCTAGCGTCGGTGACGTGGCCGAGGTCAGTGGCATGGCAGAGACCGGTGGCATGGCGGAGACCGGTGGCATGGCGGAGACCGGTGGCATGGCGGAGACCGGTGGCATGGCGGAGACCGGTGGCATGGCGGAGACCGGTGGCATGGCGGAGACCGGTGGCATGGCGGAGACCGGTGGTGTGGCGGGGGTCGGTGGCGCGCGCGAGATCTTCGATCCGCGGTGGCGCAGCGATCCCTATCCGCTCTACCGGACGCTGCGGGAGTCGGCCCGCTGTCACTGGCTGTCCCCGGCCCGGCTCGGCGTACTTACCCGGCACGCCGACTGCGTCGGCGTCCTGCAGGATCCCGCCTGGGGCCACGTCCCGATGGAGAGCAGCGCGTTTCGTCCGGTGACGGATCAGGATGAGGGCCTGCGGTCGATGCTGCGGGCGAACCCGCCGACGCACACCCGGCTGCGCCGCCTGGTCAGCAGGGCGTTCACCCCGGCGAGGATCGCCCGGTTCCGCCCTATGGCCGAGGCGCTGTCGGATGAGCTGCTCGACGCGGCCGTCGACCGCGGCGAGGTCGACCTCGTCGAGGCGTTCACCCGGCCGCTGCCGCTGCGGGTCATCTGCTCGTTGCTCGGCGTCCCGGCGCGCGACGAGAAGGTCTTCAGCGGCTGGGCGTCGGCGCTGACCCGGGGCCTCGACCCCGACCAGGTCCTCGACCCGGTGGAGCGGGCCCAGCGTACCGAGGCCACCCGGGCGTTCGCCGACTACTTCACCGAGCTCATCGCCCGCCGCCGCGACGAACCCGCGGACGACCTGCTCAGCGACCTGATCGCCGTGCAGGAACAGGGCGACCGGCTCGGCGCGGACGAGCTGCTCGAGATCTGTGTCCTGCTGCTCGTCGCCGGCTACGACACGACCGTGAACCTGGTCGCGAACGCCGTGCTGGCACTTGCCCGGGACCCGGGCCAGTACGCGGCGCTGGGGGCGGACCGGGCGCTCGTGCCGGCGGCGATGGAGGAGACGCTGCGCTACGACCCGCCCGTCCAGTGGACGGGACGCACGGCGCTTGCCGACACGGAGCTCGCCGGGCAGACGTTCCGCGCCGGAGACGGCATCATCCTCCTCGCCGGCGCCGCCCACCGCGACCCCGCGGCCTTCCCGCACCCCGACCGGTTCGATCTCACCCGCTACGCCTCGCCGTCCGCTCCCGCGGCCCGCCACCTCGGCTTCGGCCACGGCCTGCACTACTGCCTCGGCGCGCCGCTGGCCCGCCTGGAGGCCGAGACCATGCTGACCGCCCTGCTCGACCGCGTCGCCCGGCTGGAGATCACCGCCGAGCCGACCTACCGCCCCCATCTCNCCGTCCGCGGCGTCGACGCCCTGCAGGTCCGCCTCCACCCCGCCGGTTGAGCCTGCTGCGCAGATCGGTCGGCGGCCACGCCGCGAGCCCGCTGGCGAGGTGCTGTGGCGCGGTTCCGCGGAACCGCGACCGCTCGTGGTTCAGGGGCGGCCCGCTGCCAGCCATGCTGCCTGCGTACCGGGCAGGAGACATCAACTCCCACACCCGGGAACTGGTGCACTTCGTCAGACACACCTCGGCCGCGGCGGCCACAGGGGCAGCAGTGGTCGGACAGCGTTGCCGTGATCGAACCCGGTATGGTTGCTCCGCATGACCGAGATCGAGACCGAGATCACCGCAGGTCTCATCCGCGACCTGCTGCGGGACCAGCATCCGGATCTGGCCGAGCTGCCCCTGCGCGAGGTGGCGGGCGGCTGGGGTAACCAGATGTGGCGCCTCGGGGACGAGCTGGCCGTGCGGATCCAGCGCATGGACACCGACCCCGATCACCAGCTCAAGGAGCGCCGGTGGCTGCCGCTGCTCGCCCCACGCCTGCCGCTGCCCATCCCCGTCCCGGTGCGCGGTGGTGCGCCCTGCGAGCGTTTCCCGAAGATGTGGACGGTCATGACGTGGGTGCCGGGCCTGCCGCTGGACCACGGGTCGATCACCCGCGGCGAGCACGCGGCCGACACCCTGGCGGCGTTCCTGCGGGCGCTGCATGTGGCAGCGCCCGCCGACGCACCGGTGGACACGGGCCGCGGCGCGCACCCCAAGGACTGCACCGACGGCTTCGAGAAGTTTTTCGGCTCCGTCGACGCTGACGCGATCGGCTCCGACGCCGCCGACGTCCGGGCCGTCTGGGACGACGCCGTCGCGGCCCCCGCCTGGGCGGGTCCGCCGGTGTGGGTGCATGGCGACCTGCATCCCGCGAACGTCGTCGTCGCCGACGGGACGCTGGCGGGCGTCGTCGACTTCGGCGACCTGTTCGTCGGCGACCCGGCGTTGGACCTGGCGGCCGCCTGGGTGCTGCTGCCGGCGGGTGCGGCCGCACGCTTCTTCGCCGCGTACGCGGAGGCTGACGAGGCGACGGTCCGGCGCGCCCGCGGGCTGGCCGCGCTGAAGAGCCTCTTCCTGATGCTGATGGGCCAGAATGGGGACCGCGGTCTGCCCGGCGGCAAGCCGGCGTGGGGTCCGGCGGGACGGGCGGCGCTCGACCGGGTCCTGCCGGACGTAACAGCCCGCACCAGCGCGGATTCCGTCGGCGCCTGACATGATCCGCGCCGGCGGCGACCAGCGCGGTGCCGACCAGCGCGGTGCCGACCAGCGCGGTGCCGACCAGCGCGGTGCCGACCGGTGCGTCCGCCACGGCCTGCGGTCGCGACGATGAGCCGGGCCTGTGCGCCCAGCCCGCCCTGGACCGCCTGTCGTAGAGGTGCCGCGGGATGCCTCGACGGCAGTGACGCGCCGCCGTCCACGGATGGCGGCATCCGGGCTTGATTCTGGCGTCAAGGTGACGTCATAATGGCGTCATGGACCTTGGGTCGTATGTGGAGGACTTGCGCCGGGAGCTTGCGGTCGCCGCGCAGGCGGGTGGCCCGGACGCGCTTGCGCTGGCCGAGCGGCTCGTCGGGCCGTTGGAGTCGGCCACCAGGCTCGCCCTGCTGGAGGCGCTGTCGGCGGCCGCGGATGAGATCAGCCGTGAGTTGGCGCCGGGATCGGTCGAGGTGCGGCTGCGTGGCCGAGATGCCGACTTCGTGGTGACGCCACCGCCGATGGTCCAGGGCGCCGGGGATGACGTCACGGATGGCGTCACACCGTCCGCCGGAATAGTGCCCGCCGGGACTGAGCCGGACGCGGGGGAGGGTGACGAGGGGCGGACGTCGCGGATCACGTTGCGCGTCCCGGAGCATCTCAAGCCGCGCATCGACGAGGCGGCCGAGCGCGAGGGGTTGTCCGTCAACGCCTGGCTCGTGCGCGCCGTCGGCGCCGCGCTCGACCCCGGTGGCGCACCCAGACGCCCGGGCACGGGGGGAGCCGATCAGCACGGGCGCCGGTACCGCGGCTGGGTTCGGTAGCCGGCCGCGGGGCCACATCGATCACTCAGTCAAGGCCGATCACTGAAAGCCGATTACAGAAGAAGGAGATGCGCCATGCCGAGTTTTGCTACCCCTGAACCGATCCTCGCCGTCGTCGAGCTGGGCGTCGGCAGCCTGCGGATCCGGGCGAGCGATCGCGCCGACACCGTCGTGGAGGTGCGCCCGGCCGAACCGGCCAGCGACGCCGACGTGCAGGCCGCCCGGGAGACCGCCGTCGAGTACTCCGCCGGCCGGCTGACGATCCGCGCACCCAGGAGGCGTCTGCGTTCGCTGTTCGGGACCGGCGAAGCGGTCGAGGTGACGGTCGACCTGCCCACCGGCTCGCGCCTCGACGCGAGCGCGGGGACGGGTGTCCAGGCCACGGGCCGGCTGGGTGACTGCACGGTCCAGGTCGCCCGCGGCGGTGTCGACCTGGACGAGGTCGCCGACCTGCGGCTGCGCACCGCCAACGGAGATGTCGTCGTGGGGCGCTGCCGGGGGCGCGCCGATGTCGGGACCGCCAACGGCGCGGTCCGGATCCAGCAGCTCGACGGCCCGGTGCTGGTCCAGACGGCGAGCGGCGCGATCACCCTCGGCGAGGCGGCGGACGACGTGCGGCTCGCCACCGCCGCCGGGGTCATCAGCGTCGACCGGGCGCTGGCGGGCGTCGACGCCCGGACCGGCTCGGCCGATGTCCGCCTCGGCGAGGTGGTGCGGGGCACCGTCGCCCTCGTGACCGGATCTGGCCGGCTCGACATCGGCGTGCGGGAGGGCACGGCGGCCCTGCTCGACCTCCGCTCGGGTGACGGGACCGTGCGCAGCGAGATCGCCGCCGTCGACCGCCCGGCCCCGACCGACGAGACCGTCGAGACCGTCGAGATCCGCGCCCTCTCCGGCCGCGGCAACATCCTGGTCCACCGCTCCCGGCCCGCCCGGTCGTCGATGCTGACCAAGTAGGCGGGACGGTCGGGCGGTGGTGCGAGTCGGCGCCGATGATCCGTTGTGATTGTAGATCAATCGTAGATATTTTCTCGGATCGATCGGCCTACCTCGGCCTACCCGACTCGGAGGTCAGGTTATGGGCGGGTGACGGGACTGCGTCGCAACGCACTCGTCTGTTTAGCTCGTCTTCCTCTGCGTAGTACTGACCATGGTCGGTCGGACCTCTAACCTGACGTGGATCTTCAGCGAGGGCCCGCGCTGATTCCTTCGTAACTGCCGGAGGTCTCACCTTGTCCGTTCTCACCCGTGTCCGGCGTGCGCGTTTGGCGCTGGGCTCCCTCGGCGCGGCCAGTCTGGCGGCCGCCCTGTTCGGCCTGTGGGCCGCCGCGCCCGCGCAGGCCGCGGGCCTGCCGGCGCCCGACCACGTCGTCGTGGTGGTGTTCGAGAACCACGCCTACTCGCAGGTCATCGGTTCCTCGAGCGCGCCGTACATCAACTCGTTGAAGAGCGGCGGCGCGAACCTCACCCAGTCCTACGGCCTGACCCACCCCAGCCAGCCCAACTACCTGGCGCTGTTCTCCGGTGGTACGCAGGGCGTGACCGACGACAGTTGCTACACCCCCGGATTCAGCAGCGCCGCCAACCTCGGCTCCGAGCTGATCGCCGCCGGCAAGACCTTCGGCAGCTACAACGAGGGCCTGCCGTCGCAGGGGTCCACGGTCTGCACGAACAGCTCCACGAAGTACGCGCGTAAGCACAACCCGTGGTTCGCCTTCAGCAATGTGCCGACGAACACCGCGAAAACCTTCACGCAGTTCCCGACCGACTACACGACGCTGCCGAAGGTCTCGTTCGTCGTTCCGAACCTGTGCAACGACATGCACGACTGCTCGGTCGCCACGGGCGACACCTGGCTGCAGAACAAACTCAGTGCGTACGCGACGTGGGCCAGCACCCACAACAGCCTGCTCGTGGTCACCTTCGACGAGGACGACCACAGCAGCGGCAACCGGATCCCGACGGTGTTCTACGGGCAGCACGTCACCGCGGGCAGCAGCACGTCGACGACCTACAACCACTACAACCTGCTGCGCACCCTGGAGGACCTCAGCGGGTTGACGACGCACGCGGGCAACGCGTCGAGCGCATCGGACATCACCGGCATCTGGAGCTAGCGACCCGTGTACGTCGCGGACACCCGCACCAGACCGGCAGGCCCGGGGACCACCCCGGGCCTGCCGGCCCCGCCGCCGGCGACCCGGGCGCCGGCATCCCGGACACCGTCGGACCTCGCGCGGCGGGCCGTGCCCGCCACCGTGCTGATCCTCGGCGCGGTCAGCCTCATCACCGACGTCTCCGCCGAGATGGTCACCGCCGTGCTGCCGCTGTACCTGGTGACCGGGCTGGGGCTGTCCCCGCTCGGCTTCGGCCTGCTCGACGGCATCTACAACGGCGCCAGCGCGCTGGTCCGGCTCGTCGGCGGCCACCTCGCCGACCGCGGCCGGCGCTACAAGTCGATGGCGGTCCTCGGCTACGGGCTGTCCGCGCTGTGCAAGCCGGCTCTGCTGATCGCGCACAGCGTGGCGGGGATCAGCGCCGTCCTCGCGGTGGACCGCACCGGCAAGGGGCTGCGCACCGCCCCGCGGGACGCGATGATCTCGCTGGCCGCCCCGCCCGAGGCCCAGGGCCGCTCCTTCGGCGTGCACCGGGCGATGGACACCGCGGGTGCCCTGCTCGGGCCGGTCGTCGCGTTCGTGGTCATGCGCGCGGCCGCCGACGGGTTCGACGCGGTGTTCACGGTCAGCTTCTGCATCGCGGCCACCGGGGTCGTCGTGCTGTTGCTGTTCGTGCCCGGCCACGGGCCCGCACCGGCCGCGGTGCTGTCCCCGGAGGATGCCGTGCCGGGCGACCCCATGCCAGCCGACTCCATGCCAGCCGAGCCGGGGCCAGCCGAGCCGGGGCCGGTGTCCCTGCGCGCCGCCATGGGTCTGCTGGGCGGCCGCGAGCTGCGTCGCCTCACCCTGTGCGCGCTCGTGCTGGGGCTCGCGACCGTGAGCGACTCGTTCCTCTACCTGATGCTGCAACGCGACCTGGATCTGTCCGTCGAGTGGTTCCCGTTACTGCCACTGGGAACGTCGGCGTCGTTCCTGCTGCTGGCCATCCCGCTGGGGCGCGCCGCCGACCGGTTCGGCCGCTGGGCCGTGTTCCTCGCCGGGCACGGCGGCCTGCTGATCGCGTACGGGCTGGTGCTCGCCCCGGTGCGGGGCGCGGCGCTGCCCATCGGCGTGCTCGTCCTGCACGGCGCCTTCTACGCGGCGACCGACGGGGTGCTCATGGCCGCCGCGGCCGGGTCGGTCCCGGCGCGGCTGCGTTCCAGCGGGCTGGCCCTGGTCCAGACGGGGCAGGCCGGCGCCCGCTTCGCCTGCTCGCTGATGTTCGGTGCCGCGTGGACGGCCTGGGGCGACCACACCGCCCTGGCGGTCGCCGCGGCGGCGTTGGCGGCCTGCACGGTGGCCGCCGCCGCGCTGCGCCCCGCCCGGTCCGCGCCCGACCAGGGGAGGCAGCCATGCCCGTGAGTGTCCGCGTCCGCCTCGGCGTACTGCTCGCGGTCGTGGTGGTGCTGGCCGGCGTCGCCACCGCGGCGGTGGTGCACGCCTCCGGTCGGGCGGCGAGCCGGGCCGACGACCAGGCCGGCGGGCCCGCGGTCCGGGCCGGCCAGATATCGCTCACCGCCACGGCGGCCGGCGGCGCGGCCGCCGGCGAGCGGCTGGTGTTCCGCACGATGGGCTGGGGACCGCACCGCGACGAGCTGGTGTCCGTGCCGGCCGCGGACCCGGCGGGGCCCCGCACCGCCTCCGGCGTGCGCTGCCTGCGCTTCCACGCCGCCGGCGGTACCGGCATCTGCCTGCGTCGGGCGCCGGGCGTGGTGGGGGAGAGCTACCGGGCGGTGGTCCTCGACGCCGCCCTGCACGAGCGGCGCGACTTCCCGCTGGGCGGCATCCCCACCCGGTCCCGGGTCTCCCCGAGCGGGCGCATGGTGGCCTGGACCGTGTTCGTCGGCGGCGACTCCTACGCGGACAGCTCGTCGTTCTCCACCCGGACCTCCATCCTCGACACCCGCACCTGGCGGCTGGACGGCAGCCTGGAGGACTACCGGATCGTCCGGGACGGCCGGACCTACCGCAGCCCGGACACGAACTTCTGGGGGGTGACGTTCGCCGACGACACGCACTTCTACGCCACGCTCGCCACCGGCGGGCAGACCTACCTGGTGCGCGGCGATGTCACCGCGCGCACGGTCACCACCCTGCGGTCGAACGTCGAATGCCCGTCGCTGTCCCCGGACGGCACCCGGTTGGCGTTCAAGAAGCGGGTGGCGGNCCTGCCGGCCGACGCGCCGTGGCGGCTGACCGTCCTCGACCTGCGAACGATGCGCGAGACCGCCCTGGCCGAGCGGCGCAACGTCGACGACCAGGCGCTCTGGCTCGACGGCCGCACCCTCGCCTACGCCCTGCCCGGCGACTACGGCAGCGACCTGTGGACCGTGCCCGCCGACGGCGGCGGCAGCCCGCGGCGCCTGACCACGGCGGCGCTGGCTCCCGCCGTGGTCGGCTGACACGGCTCGGCGGACACGGCTCGGCTGACCGGGCCCCTCAGGCGGACTTGCGGGGCAGGCTCCAGTAGTCGCGGTTGACGGCGATCCGGCCCTCGCGCAGCGAGCCGAAGGAGGACCCGCGGATGCCCGCCGGCTGCATGACCCACTCGATGGCGTAGGTGGCCCCGTCGGACAGGGTGGTCACGACGTCGTAGGTGGTGCCCGCCGTCTGGCTCAGCGCGTTGTCGATGAACGCGCGGGCCTCGTCGGTCCCCGTGGCGCCGTGGCCGGTCGGGACGTCCTCCAGCACGACGTCCGGGGTCAGGGTGGCCAGGATCGCGTCGGTGTCCTGCTTGTTCCAGCCGGCGAAGTAGTCGTCGATGACGGTGGTGTCGCTCATGGTCGTGTCTCCTCCGTGAGGGCGGGCCGCGCCGGGCCCGCCGGATCGATCCGGTCGGCGACGGGCGGCGCTGCCGCCGGCACCGTCGCCAGCACCCGGCGCAGGGCGCGTTCGAGTGTCGAGAGGTCGTCCAGGCCCGGTCCGGTCATGCCCGCGGCGGCCAGGCTCGGATGCGTGCCGCCCGCCGCCATCAGACCCCGGGCCGCGAGCCAACCGGTGAACAGCAGGTAGGTGGCGGTGAACAGCTCGACCGCCGCGGGTTCCGCCAGGCCCGCGGCGCGCAGGATCGCCAGCGCCGTGCCGGTGAGCCGGCCCGCCGCGGCGGAGGGCCGCGACGCCGTCAGCGCTCGCATCCCCGTGCCGGGGTAGCGCCGGAACGCCTCGTCCATCGCGGTGACGAGCCCGACGTACTGGTCGACCCAGGGCGCGGCCGGATCAAGCTCGATGCGGATGTCGGCGGCGACCGCCTCGACGACCCGGTCGGCCAGGTCCTCGCCGCCGCGCAGGTGGTAGTGCACCGCGGGCGGGGTGACGCCGAGCTCGTCGGCGACGGCGCGCACGGTCAGCCGGTCGAGGCCGCCGCGCTCCACCACGCGCAGCGCGGCGTCGAGCACGTCGCGCTGGGTCAGCGGCGCCGGCTGCGTCCCGCCGCGCCTGCGTGCCACCGGCCGCCTCCCGTCCCTGGGTCCCTGGGTCCCTGGGTCCCTGGATCTCTAGATCTCTAGATCTCTAGATCCCTGGACCGTCCCCGCCGTCATTATGCCATAGTAAATCGTCCCGGACATGACCTTGAGGGAGGCCGACATGGACAACGACGTCGTCGTCATCGGGGGCGGGGTGGGCGGCTGCGCGCTCGCCGTCCGCCTCGCCACGGCGGGTCTGGGCGTCACGGTGCTGGAGCGCGAGCGCGTCTACCGCGACCAGATCCGCGGCGAGGCGATCGCACCGTGGGGGTTCCGCGAGGCCGTCGAGCTGGGCCTCGGCGACACGGTGCTCGGCACCGAGGGTGCGTCGGTGATCAGCCGGATGGTGCCCTACGACGAGATGCTGACCGTCGAACGGGCCCGCGCCGCCGCGATGGACCTGTCCACGGCCGTGCCCGGAGCCCCGGGGATCATCGGCGTGGGCCATCCGGAGCTGCGTGAGGCGCTGGCCACCGCCGCGGTCAAGGCCGGCGCGACCGTCGTGCGCGGGGTCGGGCGTTCCACGGTGGATCCGGGCCCGGCGCCCTCGGTCACCTACGAGCTGGACGGGGCGCACCACACCCTGCGCGCCCGGCTGGTCGTCGTCGCCGACGGCAAGAACTCCGCGACCCGCACGGCGCTCGGCATTCCGATCACGGTGACCACCCCGCGGGTGATGCTCACCGGGCTGCTCGTCGACGACGGCGGCGCGTGGGACCGCGCCGAGACGACGCTCGGCGTCGACGGACGCAACCAGTACGTCGTCGTGCCCCGCGGAGCCGACCTGATCCGGCTCTACATCGCCCGGCACGCGACCGACCCCGAGCGGTTCAACGGGCCCGAGCGGGTGGCGCGTTTCCTGGCGGCGTACCGCTCGCCGGCGCTGCCGTGCCCCGACGCGCTCGCCGAGGCCACCCCGGCCGGGCCGTGCGCGACCTTCCCCATGACCGACGCCTGGACCGACAACCCGCTGCGGCCCGGGATCGCGCTGCTCGGCGACGCCGCCGGCTGGAGCAACCCGGTCACCGCCCAGGGGCTGAGCATCACCCTGCGCGACACCCGGGTGCTCGCCGAGGCCCTGCTCGACACCCCCACCTGGACCCCGCAGACGCTGCGCGGCTACGCCGAGGAACGCGGCGAGCGGATGGCGCGGCTGCGCTTCGCCACCGCGCTGACCGATCTGCTGTCCGCGTTCGGCCTGCCCGAACGGGCGGCGAAGCGCCGGCGGATGACGAGGCTGCTGCGCGAGCGCCCGGACCTCGGCGCCGCGCTCGGTGCCGTCCACGCGGGCCCCTGGGCGCCGTCCGCCGCGGCGTTCTCCCCGGACATCCTCACCACCCTCGCCCTCGCCTGACCCGCCAGAGCCGCCGGGGCCGGGCTCAGGCGGTCGAGCGGACGTCGGCGGCCAGGCGGCGCAGGAACTCCTCGACCACGTCGACGAGCTCCCCGACCACCTCGCCGGGCGCGTCCGGGTTGAGCACGGCGGGCAGCTCGGTCTCGGCCGCGCCGGCGAAGCTGCGGGTGCTCAACCGGACCATCGACTCGAACACCGGGACCCCGAGGCTGGCGGCCTGGTGGATGTGGGGCCGCAGGAAGCTGGTCGGCTGCCCGCGGTAGTACTGGACCATCATGAGCACGACGCCGAGCACGCGCGGCTCGAGGCGTTTCGCCGCGGGATGCACGCCGGACTGCAGGTCCGCGACCCGGTTGTACTCCCAGACGTAGCGGCGCAGCTTGCCCAGCAGGTGCTCGATGCCGAGCGCGGAGAAGTTGTCCGGGCGGGCGGGGATGAGCACGTGGTCGCAGGCGGCGATCGCGGCGCGGGTCATCACCCCGAAGTGCGGCGGGCAGTCGATGAGGACCAGGTCGTAGCCGCCCATCCCGGGGGAGGCGAGCCCGGTGGCGAGGCGCTGGTAGACGTCGAAGTAGTGGCGGGTGGACCGGTGCGCCTGCGCCCCGCCCAGGTGGGCGGCGAGGTTCATCTCGATGTCGCCGAGGGACAGGTGCGAGGCAAGCAGGTCCAGCGTGCCGCCGCGCTCGGCGACGGCGGCGGCGACGACCGGCGGGGTCGTCACGTAGCTGGCCAGCGGCGGCGGCAGGGTCTCCGGCCGCCACGACTCGAACCACGCCTTGACGGTCCTGCGGTGCTCGGCGAGCTCGGTGCGCCAGACCTCCGGCTGGTAGAAGGAGAAGGTGAGGTTCGCCTGCGGGTCCAGGTCGATCAGCAGGACCCGCCGGCCCAGCCGGGCGATGGCGGCGCCGATGTTCGCGGTGAGCGTCGTCTTGCCCACCCCGCCCTTGTAGCTGGCGATCGCCACGACCTTCACCGCATCCTCGCTCCCGGTCGTGCGCCCCGCCCGACCGCGCGGTGACGTCTCCTCGTGCCTGGCCGGACCGGCAACTGCTCCGTGTCCGGCTCACAAGCAGACTACGGCCGCCGCGGATTCGGTCCCGTGGTCCGGGAAGAACCCCGGGAAGAACCCCGGGAAGAACACCGCCGCGACGGCCCGCCGCGCCGGTCCACCCGGCTCGCGGGGTGGCCGGATCGGGCGATGGGCCCACGGCCCGATCCGGCGGCGCCGAGCCGCGCGCGAGCCCTGCGCGACGGCGCCGGGCGTCCTGCGCGCCGGCCCGCCCCGGCGGTGTGGGACCGGTGCGGACAGGCCCCTTCCGGCCGGTGTGGTGGCCGTATCGGGCGCCCCTGCGCGGCCGGTCACGGCTCCCGTTCGTCGCCGCGGCCGTCCAGGCAGCGGGAGAGCCAATCGGTCGCCGCGGCGAACTCGCGGTCCGACACCTGCGCGCGTACGGACGCGGCCACCCCGTCGGCCCGTGGATACGACCCGAGGAAGCGCACCTTCGGGCAGATCCGGTACAGCCCCATCAGGGCCTCACCGACCCGGCGATCGCTGGCATGCCCCTCGGCGTCGAGGGAGAAGCAGTACTGGCCGAGGCCCTCGCCGGTGGGCCGGGACTCGATCCGCATCAGGTTGACCCCGCGCACGGCCCACTCCTGGAGCAGCTCCAGCAGCGCGCCGGGGTGGTTCTCAGTCAGCCACGCCACCGCGGACGTCTTGTCCGCCCTGGTCGGCGCGGCGATGCGGCCGGGGCGGCCGACCAGGACGAAGCGGGTCGTGGCGTCGGCGGCGTCGTTGATGTCCGTCACCAGCGCCTCCAGGCCGTAGAGGCGGCCGGCGAACTCCCCGGCGAAGGCGCAGTCGAAGCGCCCGTCGCGGACCAGGCGCGCCCCCTCGGCGTTGGACGCGGCCGACTCCCACTCGGCGTGCGGCAGGTTCGCGGCGAGCCAGCGGCGCACCTGGGCCTGGGCGACCGGATGGCCGGTGACCGTCTTGACGTCCTCCAGGGTGGTGCCCGGCCGCACGAGCAGGGCGAAGCTGATCGGCAGCAGCACCTCCCGATAGATCATCAGGGGGCTGCCGGTGGCGAGCTCGTCGAGCGTGGTGGTCACGGCGCCCTCGACGGAGTTCTCGATCGGCACCAGCGCGCCGGCCGCGTCGCCGCTGCGTACCGCGTCCAGCGCCGCCGTCACGGAGGCGGAGGGAACCAGCTCGCCGGTCGCCGCCTCCGGCAGCGTCTGTAGCGCGGCCTCGCTGAAGGTCCCCTCGGGGCCGAGGTAGGTGTAGCGGGCCTGGGCAGGCAAGTCAGACCTCCTGGGACCGGATCGGGCAGCGCCCGTCGTCGGGCGCTGCGTGGAAGGTCGTGTGCTGCGTGGCGAGTCGTGTGCTGCATGGCTGGTCGTGTGCTGCATGGCTGGTCGTGTGCTGCATGGCTGGTCGTGTGCTGCATGGCTGGTCGTGTGCTGATGGGGTTGCGAGGATGGGTGGCGCGGACGGGGTTCAGAGGTGGCGCAGCAGCGCGGTGGGGTCCTCGACGGCGTCGGCGACGAAGCGCAGGAACGCCCCGGCGGTGGCGCCGTCGCACACCCGGTGGTCGAAGGTGAACGACAGCTGCACGACGCTGCGCACGGCCAGCGCGCCGTCCACCGCCCACGGCCGGGGGACGATCCGGCCGACCCCGAGCATCGCCACCTGCGGGTGAGCGATGATCGGCGTGGACCCGTCGACGCCGAAGACGCCGTAGTTGTTCAGCGTGAACGTGCCACCCGTCAGCTCGCCCGGGGTGAGCCGGCCCCCGCGGGCGGCCGCGGTCAGCCGGGTGAGCTCGGCGGCCAGCCGGGCCGTGGACATGTCCTCGGCGTGATGCACCACCGGCACGGCCAGCCCGCGCGGGGTCTGCGCGGCGAACCCCAGGTGGACGCCGCCGTGGCGGCGCACGCCGGTGGCGCGGCCGCCGGTGTCGGTGACGACGGAGGAGTTCAGCTCGGGCGCGCGCAGCAGCGCGGCGACGCAGACGCGGGCGAGGATCGCCAGCAGCCCGATCCTCGGTTCGGCGCCGCCGGCGTTGAGGGCGTCGCGGGCGGCGAGCAGGCCGGTGGCGTCGGCGTCGACCCAGCAGGTGGCGTCGGGCACCTCGCGCCGGCTGCGGGTGAACGTCTCCGCGGCCCGCCGCCCGATCGCGTCGAGGGGGACGACGGTGGCATCGGACTCGGCGGGGTGCGGCGCGGGGGCCTGCCTGTCCCCGACGGCGGCCTCGACGTCGCGGCGCATGATCAACCCGCCCGGGCCGGTGCCGGCCAGCCCCTGCAGGTCGACGCCGTGGTCGCGGGCGAGGCGGCGCACGAGCGGCGACACGACCGCGACCGCGGTCCGCGCGGCCGACCCCGACGGCTCCGACGAGCCGACCAGTCTCGCCGACCCGGCCGATCCCGCAGACCCGGCCGATCCCGCAGACCCGGCTGACCCGGACCGCCCGGACGATCGGGACGGCCCGGAGGGCATCGCCGGCCGCGGGGTCGGGATGGTGCCGACCCGTCGGCGGCGGGGCCGAGACGGCTCGGTGCTGACGCCGTAGCCGACGAGGATGTTCCCCGACCCCGACCCCGACCCCGACCCCGAACCGGACCCGGTCCCCGACCCCGAACCGGACCCGGTCCCCGATCCGGAGCTGGCGGCGGAACCTGGGGCCGCGGGGGCCGTCGCCGGCTCGTCGACGGCCACGGTGATCAGCGCGGCGCCGACGGGGACGCCGGTGCCGGCGGGGCCGGCCAGCGAGGTGACGACGCCGGCGTAGGGGCAGGGCACCTCGACGACGGCCTTGGCGGTCTCCACCTCGGCGACGGGCTGGTCGACGGTGATGACGTCCCCGACGTCGACGAACCAACGGACCACCTCGGCGGAGGTCAGCCCCTCACCGAGGTCGGGAAGGGCGAAGGCGCGTACCGCGGCCACGGGCTCACTGCTCCCACTGGAGTCGGGCGACGGCGTCGAGGATGCGGTCGACGCTGGGCAGGTGGTGCTTTTCGAGCATGGGCGGGGGATAGGGGATGTCGTAGCCGGTGACCCGCAGCACGGGGGCGGCGAGGTGGTGGAAACACCGCTCGGTGACCCGGGCGGCGATCTCCGCGCCGACGCCGGCGAAGCCCGCCGCCTCGTGGACGACGACGGCGCGGCCGGTCGCGCGCACCGCCGCGCAGACCGTCTCGTCGTCGAACGGCACCAGCGAGCGCAGGTCGACGACCGCGAGGTCCCAGCCCTCCGCCCGGGCGGCCTGCGCCGCCTCCAGGCAGACGGGCAGCGACGGGCCGTAGGTCAGCAGGGTCGCCGAGGTACCCGGCCGGCGCACCATCGCCCGGCCGATCGGCGGCACCTGGGCCGTCGAGACCTCGGCCGGCGAGAAGTCCGCCGCCGACCAGTAGAGCCGCTTCGGTTCCAGGAAGACCACGGGGTCGTCCGAGGCGATCGCCGAACGCAGCAGCCCGTAGCTGTCGGCGACGGTGGCGGGGGTGACGACGTGCAGGCCGGGGGTGTGCGCGTAGTACGCCTCGCTGGAGTCGCTGTGGTGCTCCACGCCGCCGACGCCCCCGCCGTACGGCACCCGGATCGTGATCGGCAGGCCCATCCGTCCGCCCGTGCGGTTGCGCATCTTCGCCACGTGCGAGACGACCTGCTCGAACGCCGGGTAGGCGAAGGCGTCGAACTGCATCTCCACGACCGGCCGCAGCCCGTACATCGCCATGCCGACGGCGGTCCCGAGGATGCCCGCCTCGGCCAGCGGGGTGTCCAGGCAGCGCTGCGCCCCGAACTCGGCGGCCAGCCCGTCGGTGACCCGGAACACACCGCCGAGCGTGCCGACGTCCTCGCCGAGGACGTGGACGCTGGCGTCCTCGCGCAGCGAGTCACGCAGCGCCGCGTTGAGGGCCGCCACCATCGTCGTGCTCATCGGGCCTCGTCCTCGGCGTCCGTGGCGGCGGCGAGGGCGGCGTCGGCGTCCGCGTCGAGGCGTGCCGCGAGCTCGGCGGCCTGCTCGCGCAACTGGCTCGTCGGCCGCGCGTAGACGTGGGCGAACAGGGAGTCAGGGTCGGGATCCGGCGGGTTGTCGAACTGGGCGCGGATCTCGCCGGCGAGGACCTCGGCTGCCTTCGCGGCGGCGGCCACGCCCGCGTCGTCGAGCAGCCCCACGGCGCGCAGATGCCCCTCCAGCAGCGTCAACGGGTCGCGGGCCCGCCAGGCGTCGACCTCGGCCGCGCTGCGGTAGCGGGTCGCGTCGTCGGCGTTGGTGTGCGCGTCCAGCCGGTAGGTGACCGCCTCGACGAGCACGGGTCCGCGGCCCGAGCGGGCGTGCTCGACCGCCGCGGACAGCACGCTGTGCATCGCCAGCGCGTCGTTGCCGTCGACCAGGCGGCCGGCGATGCCGTAGCCCACCGCCTTGTGGGCGAGCGACGGCGCCGCGGACTGGCTGGCCAGCGGCACGGAGATCGCGTAGCCGTTGTTCTGGACGAGGAACACCACGGGTGCGCCCAGCACCCCGGCGAAGTTCAGCGCCTCGTGGAAGTCGCCCTCGCTGGTGCCGCCGTCGCCGACCAGGGCGAGCGCGACCAGGTCCTCGGCCGCGGCGGGATCCGTCGCCGCGCGCAGGCGGGCGGCGTGGGCCAGGCCCACCGCGTGGGGCGCCTGGGTGGCCAGCGGCGTCGACAGCGGCGCGATCCGGTGCTCGTACGGGTCGTAGCCGCTGTGGGCGTGCCCACGCATCAGCGTCAGCGCGTCCAGCGGCCGCACGCCCCGGGCCACCACCGCGAGGGTGTCGCGGTAGCTCGGGAACAGCCAGTCCACCTCCCGCAGCACCATCGCCGCGGTGATCTGGCAGGCCTCCTGGCCGGTGGACGCGGGGTACACGGCGAGCCGACCCTGCCGGGTCAGCGTGGTGGCCTGCTGGTTGAAGCGGCGGCCGAGGACCAGCCGGCGGTACAGATCGCGCTGCAGCTCGGCGTCGAACGTCTTGGCCGCCGGTGTGCCGAGGATGCGCACCGGCTCGGGATCGGGCAGTAACGGCGCGGGGTCACGGCGCGGGCCGTGGGAGTGCGGGGGCCCGACGAGGCCGGGTGCGGTGCTGTCGTCGAGGACGGTCATGGGCCACCTTCGGGACTCGGTGGTGGAAGGGGGATGGCTGCCTGCCCAGGCCGGCGCTGCCTCAGGCCGGCGCTGCCCAGGCCGGCGCTGCCCCGGCGGGGGCCGTCGCGGGCTTCCCGCGTCGCGCTACCGGGCCTCGCGCTGTCGGCCTCGCGGCGGCCTCGCTGCAGTACGCGGCCTGGCGACGCGCCGGCGTGTCCTGCTCCTGTGCCGCGTCCTGTCCCGGGGCTGCGACACGGCTTGGGGTGGCGCCACGGCTCAGGGGCGTGCCATGGCTCGGGGGTGCGTCACGGCCTGCGCCGCGATTGCTGCCAGGCGGCGTCCGGGTGGACACCGGGCAGGGTCAGACGGAGGACGCCGTGGCAGCGTGCGGTCCGGCCCGAGAGGGTCCGGCTCGCCGGCAGGCCCGGTTCGGGTGCCGTCGGTGGTCACGATCCGTCTCCGCTCACCTACTTCGCTCTGGGTGGACTCCGGTGCATTCCTGGAGTCCGCATCCGCGCTGTGGCCGGCCTCTGCGATCGATTTTCCACCGCCGGTCGACACTTGGATCGTGGCGATAATCACCTTGGGTTGACTGTGCGGCGTGACTTGTTGCGCGGCCCACCTTCTACGTCGTGTAGAAAGGAGGCTGTGGGCGCGGTCGAGACCGGTGGAATGGTGGCGGAACGGCCATTACGGCGTCCCTCGGCCGAGCCCTCGAAGTTGCGGCATGCCCAGCTGTCAACGGGGGTGAGGTTTCGATCCGCCGGCTCCCCGCCGCGGTCGAGAGGGCGCGCGGATAGGGCGGAGAAGGCGGATCGGCGGAGAAGGCGACGACGGCAGGTGCCGGCGAGGGAGGTGGCTAGCCGAGAGCCCCGGTCTGTTGCAGCAGCGTCAGCGCGTCGGCGATGGCCCAGTGCTCGAACATGAGCCCGTCCCGGTAACGGGTGAGGTCCATGACGGCGAACTCGACCGGCCGGCCGGAGGCGGGAACGCCAAACCACTCGCCGGTGTGCCGACCACGGAACACCTTGTGGGTGGAGACGACATCGCCCGCACCGATGCAGTGCAGGAGTTCGACCTGGAAGTCCGAGAATGCCGCGTGCAGGGCCTCGGTGGCCACGCGCACACCNTCCCGGTCGGGACTCTGCCCCGGGCTCGCCGTGTGATTGCGGAAGTCGGTGTGCACGAATTCCTCGACGAGGTCCGCCCTGCCCTGACCCTGCACCAGCTCGACGAAGGAACGCATGCGCTCGGTGTTGGAGCCCGATTCGGCCACGTGGCCTCACCCGTCTCGGCAGCAGGAGCAATGTGTGTACCGCGGGAATACGTGCCCGATCGTACCCGCGGCCACACCTCGGCGGCCCGGCCGGAAGCCGGGACAAGCAGGAAGCCGGGACAGAAGGAAGCCGGGACGGCAAATGGTCAGGCGTTGATCGCGCCCCCGGCGAGCAGGCCGGCGAGCAGGACGGCGACGGCGATGCGATAGAGGATGAAGGCGTTGAAGTTGTGCCGGGCGACGTACTTGAGCAGCCACGCGATGGAGGCGTACGCGACGACGAAGGAGACCAGCGTGCCCACCGCGAGCGGCGCGGCCGAGACGCCGCCGCCGACGGCGTCCTTCAGTTCGTACAGACCGGCGCCGGTCAGCGCCGGGATGGACAGGAAGAACGACAGCCGGGTGGCGGCGACCCGGTCGAGGTCGCGGATGAGACCGGTGGAGATCGTCGCACCGGATCGGGAGAAGCCCGGGAAGAGCAGGGCGAGGATCTGCGAGGTTCCGACGATCATGGCGTCGGGCAGCGAGATGTCGTCCTCGCCGCGCTTGTGCCGGCCGTACTGGTCGGCGAACCACATCAGCGCGCTGCCAGCGAGAAGTGAGGCGGCGACGACCCACAGTGAGGCGAGCGGTCCGTCGATGAGGGGCTTGGCGGCCAGCCCGACGAGGACGACGGGGATCGTCGCGTAGATGACCCACCAGGTGAACGTGTAGTCGTGGTTCGCCCGCGCCGCCGGGTTGGCCAGGCCACGGCCCCAGGCGGTGACGAAGCGGCGGATGTCGGCGAAGAAGTAGACGAGGACGGCCGCGATCGCGCCGACCTGGATGACGGCGGTGAAGCCGACGACCGCCTTGTCGTCCACCTGGATGTCCATCAGCCCCTCGGCGATCTTCAGGTGGCCGGTGGAGGAGATCGGGAGGAACTCGGTCAGTCCCTCGACGACGCCGAGGATGATGGACTGTCCGACGCTGATCGCGCTCACGTGATGGCTGTCCTAGTTGGTCTCGGTGCGGTGCTCGGCCCGGGATGCGGTGCTCGGCCCGGGATGCGGCGCGGGTCCGGGAGGCGGCGCCGGTTCGAACGGCGGCACAGGTCTGGGATGCGGCACTGGCCCGGGCTCGCTGCCGCGGGCGGGCGGAGCCTGACCGGCAGCATGGTAGATCACTGGTCGTGTGAGGATGATGTGACCCCCCCGGGTGCCTGCCCGGTGCGCGCCCGGCGGTGGGCGCGGTACTCGCGCAGCACCGGTATGGCCGACAGCACCACGATCACCAGGGACACCGGAATCATGTAGCGCTCGATGGGGATGGTCTGGCCCAGCGCGTAGCCGAGCAGCGTCACTCCGGCGGCCCACAGCAGCCCGCCGATCAGGTTGAACGTCGTGAACACCCGCACCGGCATCCGCACGACGCCGGCCAGCGGATTGAGGAACGTCCGGACGACCGGCACGAACCGGGCGAGCAGGACGGCCTTGCCGAACCCGTACTTGTCGAGCACCCCGCGGGCCTGCTCGACGTATTCCTGCCGGAAGAACCGGGAGTTCGGCCGGTCGAACAGCCGCGGCCCGGCCCGCCGGCCGACGAGATAGCCGGTCTGCGCTCCCGCGACCGCCGCGACACAGGTGCCGAGCAGCACCGTGGGCAGGTGCAGGTGGGGCCCGGACGCGGCCGCGTCGCCGGCGCAGAAGGCCCCGGCGAGAAACAGCAGCGAATCACCCGGCAGGAAGAATCCCACGAACAGACCGGTCTCCGCGAAGATGACGACCATCAGGCCGAGAAGTCCGACGGAGGACACGATCGATGACGGATCGAGAATATTCAGCGCGATATCGCTGGACACGACAGATCCCTCTCACCCGGGCGGCGACACGACGGCAGCGGGAGAGACCGATCACCGACCCGCCGCCCCCCACCCTGCCGGGACGACGATGTGAAGGCCGTGTGAGCGTCGATTCCCGGCTGGGCAGGCGGGCGGCCGGGAATGCAGGCGGTCCGTTTCACCGCGCGGCGGTGCGGGCCTGCCGGCGGTATCCGTGGACGACCAGCAGGACGAGCGCGCCGAACAGGATCGCCGAGGCGCCGGCGGTGCCGTAGGCGAGGCCGCCCTTGGCCGTCGGCTTGGTGAGCAGATCGCCCAGGGTAGCGCCCATCGGGCGGGTCAGCACGAAGGCCGACCAGAACAGCAGCGTGGTCGGGAGGCGGCGGCTGTACCAGGCGACCGCGATGACCGCGAGCAGGGACCAGATCAGCGCCGCTCCGCCGGCATAACCGAGGCCCGAGCTGTCGGACAGGAAATCGCCCAGCGAGGTTCCCAGCGTGTTCGACAGCAGAATGGCGGTCCAGTAGAGCAGTTCGCCCCGGAAGGTAACGGGCCGGGTGATGTCGAAGGTGTGTCCGGAGCGCCACCAGGCCGCGAACAGCAGCAGGAGCAGGGCGAGCAGCATCGCCGCGCCGCGGGGATAGCCCAGGCCGAGGGTGCGGTTGGCGAAGTCCGACATGGTGGTCCCGGCCATGCTGGTCGCCAGGATGACCGTCCAGTAGAGCCCGGGATGCAGACGGTCGGCGCGGACCTGGGCCGTCAGGCTGGCGAGGAACAACGCGATGAAGATGATCGAACTGGCGGCGTAGCCGACCTTCATGGTCTGGGCCAGCAGATCGCCGCCGGTCTCGCCCAGGGTCGTCGCGATGATCTTCGTGATCCAGAACAGCAGGGTGACCTGGGGGATCTTGCTGGCCGCGGGCAGGGCTCGGGCGGCGGCGCCCGGCCGGCGCCGCTGCCCCGGGACCCCGGCGGGCGGGGCGCCGTCCGCCGGGGCGGGCGCCGCCGGCGCCGGATCCTCAGGACCCATCGCGGCACTCTCCGCCGCGCCGGGATCCGAGAACGTGCTCCGAGTGACTGTGCATGCACCCAAGGTAGGGGCCGCGGATGTGAAGAGCATGAAGCCGGACCGTCACAGACGCCGGAAAGTGCCTGCTTCGGCCGAGCATCCGGACGGCGCCACCCGGACCGGCCGGCGTCGCGACCGGCCGGTCCGTGCTATGAGTCGGTCCGTGCTACCAGTCGGTCCGTGGCTGCAGCGCGCGGTCCTGCGGGACCTCCGGTCGGGTGGGCTCCGGGATGACCGCGGGTGGGACCTCATGGCGCTGGATGTCGCGGCGGGTGACGGCGACGTAGGCGACGAGAGCCACGATCAGGACGGTGGCGATGGCGCTGACGACCCCGTCGCCGAGGCCGACCCCGGTGCGGTCGTGCGGCTTGCCGAGCCAGTCGGCGAACGAGGCGCCGAGCGGGCGGGTGACGATGTAGGCCAGCCAGAACGCGGCGACCTCGGACAGCCCGAACCGCCACCAGGCGATCGCCGGCAGGGCGATGATCACCGCGAACATGATGCCGGAGGGCAGGAAACCGAGGTGCAGCGTGCTCGCCGTCAGGTCCCCGAGGGCGGTGCCGAGCGCGAAGGTCGCGAGCACGGTGCACCAGTAGTAGGTCTCCCGGCGGCGGGTGACGATGCTGTGGATGGACAGCGTCCCCTCGCTGCGCTGCCACCGGTAGAACACCGCGGCCAGGACGATGGCATAGAAGATCGTCGTGCCGACGTGGCCGAGCGGCGGGCCGTCGGCGGCCATGGTGCCGAAGACGGCCAGCATCACCACGGCGAACCAGTAGATCGGCGCCTGGTAGCGCCGCGACCGGAACTGCAGCCAGAGCGCGGCGACGAAACCGAGCAGGCCGATCGCCGCCGCCAGCACCAGGTTCACCCCGGCGAGGAAGTCCGCGGTGGCCTCACCCATCCCGGTGGTGAGGATCTTGATGACCCAGAACAGGGCCGTGATCTCGGGGACCTTGGGCGCGAGGGGCTCACGGCCACGGATCCGGCGGTGGGACTTCGACCGCATCGAGTGCTCTTTCCGGGTGGGGGACAGGGGCTGGTCTGCCGCGGCGGAGCCGACGAGGGTACCGCCTGCAGAACATCACGCAGCGCGTGTGAGGAGCGTGTGAGAGCAACCCCCTCGTCGTCGCGCAGGGGCGCGACCCACCGGCGCGACCCACCGGCGCGACCCACCGGCGCGACCCACCGGCGCGACCCACCGGCGCGACGCGCGTCGCGCCGCCGGCTCGGTATGGGCAAAACGGGGTGCCCCGGTTCTTCCCGCCTTCTAGCATTGGGATCCGTTTCGGCCGTCCGGCCGTTCTCGGGGATTGGCGGGGACATTCTCGTGCGAGGTCATGTTCGGCGCCGACTGCTTGCCGTGCTCTGCGTTCTGGGCGGCGTCCTGGTCCTCGCCTGCTGGCTGGTGGCGGCCCTTTCGCCGGTGCCCTTCGGCTGGGCGGTGGCGGGCGGGGTGAGCGTCGTCGCCGTCCAGTATCTGGTCGCGCCGTGGGTCATCGCCTGGCTCGTTCCGGCAACGGAGCTCGCCCGCACGGCCGACGGTTACCGCAGCGACGAGCCGGTGGCCGCGATCGTCGCGCGGCAGTGCCAGGCGGCGGGCCTGCCCCTGGTCCGGCTCGGCATCGTCGACGACGGCGATCCGAACGCCTTCACCTTCGGCCGCACCCGCCGCGACAGCCGGGTGTGGATCTCCCGCGGGCTGCTGGACCGTCTCGACGACCGCGAGGTCGAGGCGGTCGTGGCGCACGAACTCGGCCACGTCGCGCACCGGGACGTGGCCGTGATGACCGTGGCCAGCCTCATCCCGATGGTCCTTTACTTCGCGACGGCCGGCGGGCGCGCCGCGAACGGGTCGGGCGGCAACGACGTCAACCGGCTGCTGGCCTTCGCCGCCTACCTCGTCGCGCAGCTCGCGCTGCTCGGTTTCGCCCGGGCGCGCGAGCTCGGCGCCGACCACGCCTCCTGCCGCGCCACCGGCGATGGCGACGCGCTGTGCTCCGCGCTGGTGCGCATCGCCTACGGCATCGACGAGGTGGGCCGCGAGCGGGCCGCGCGGATCGCCGCGCTGCGCGCCGACGACGAGAAGCGCCAGGCCCGCCGCCTCGCCCGTCGGGGGGCCCGGCTCCGGTCGACCGGCGCGCTGGGGATCGCCGGTCCGGGCGGCCTGCCCGCCGCCGGGCTGCTCGGCCCGGGACTGCCGCCCGAGCGCATCGCCGCGGCAATGCGCTGGGAGAACACCAGCCCGTGGGCCCGCTGGCAGGAACTGTTCGCCACCCATCCGCTCGTCGTGCACCGCATCGCCGCCCTCGAGCGCAGCGGCCTACCGGGCGCCCCGACGCGCTGGGGGGCGGTGCGCGTGGCCGCGGCGGCGCGGCCGGGGGAGCGGGCCGTGGCCCGCGGCCGGTTCCTGGTGGAACTCCCCATCTACCTGGTCGGCTGGGCGTGCCTGTTCGCCGCCTTCACCCTCTCCCAGCACAACCCGGACGTCGGCGGCCCGCGGACGGTCGCGGCGCTGGTCGCCGCCGGCGGGCTGCTGCTGGTCGTCCGCGCGGCGCTGCGCAGCCCGCTGGGCGCGCCCGAGCCCGTGGACGAGGCCGCGAGCCTGCTCGAACGCCTCGACGCCGGACCGGTCGGCGCCGTGCCCGTCAGTCTGCGGGGCCGGATCGTCGGGCGGGGCGGCTACGTGGCCTCCCCGGACTTCGTCCTCGCCGACGACAGCGGCCTCGTGCCGATCGTCTACCTCCAGCCGTTCCCCGGCGCGCGGACCTTCTTCGGGCTGACCGGGGCGGACGCCTTCGTGGACGAGGAGGTGCTGGTCACCGGCTGGTTCCTGCGCGCACCTGGCCCGTACGTCGAGCTGCGCTCGATCGTCGCGGCGTCGGGGCACACCGCCCGAAGCTGGCAGTTCGTCGCCCGCTACGCGCTGTCGTCGGCCGTGTTCCTCGCCGGCTGTGTCCTGCTCGCCACGAGCCTCTAGCCACCCGGCCGGAGTCCGCAACGACTCCCGAGATGATCAGGATTCGCTGGTGGGCACGAGCTCGAGGACGTGGAGGTGGTCGCGGGCGGCCCGGATCGCGGCGGGCGCGGAGTCGAACATCTGGCCCCGCCCGTGCAGGCGGTCGAGCAGTCCGATGGCGGCCAGCGGGCCGGTGTGCTCCGGGCGAAGACCGCAGAGGTAGACGGTGATACCGCGGTGTTCGAGCCGGTCGATGACGTTGCGCAGAACGGTCGCGCCGGTGCTGTCGATCGTGCTGACGCGGGAGAGCCGCAGGACGAGGACCCTGATGGGGGCGACCTCGGAGAGTTCGGACAGGAAACGGTGGGCGGCGGTGAAGACCATCGGCCCGTCGATGCGGTAGACGACGATGTGCTCGGCGAGCAGCGTGTACTCGGCCTCGTGATGGTCGTCGGGGTCGAGGGGCACCTCCTCGAGGCGGGCGCTGCGGGCGATCTGCCGCAGGGCCAGGGCGCCGGCGGCGGCGAGTCCGAGCAGGACGGCGACGACGAGGTCGAAGGCCAGGGTCGCACCGGCCGTGAGGACCAGCACGGCGGCGTCGGAGCGGGAGGCGCGGGCGAGGGCACGCACCGCGGAGATCTCGACCATCCGCAGGGCGGTCGCGAGGAGCACCCCGGCGAGCGCGGCGAGGGGGATGCGCGCGACGACCGGCGCGGCGACGAGCATGATCGCGGCAAGGGTCACGGCGTGGGTGAGGGCGGCGAGCCGGGAGGACGCGCCCGAGCGGACATTGACGGCGGTGCGGGCGATCGCTCCGGTGGCGGGCACCCCGCCGAACAGCGCAACGGCGAGGTTGGCCAGGCCCTGGCCGAACAGTTCACGGTCCGGGTCGTGCCGCTCTCCGACGGTCATCGCGTCGGCGACGCTGGCCGAGAGCAGGCTCTCCAACGCCGCCAGCGCGGCCACCGCCACGGCGGCGGAGGCCAGGGACGGCACCGCGGTGAGATCGAGGAACCCAAGGGAGGGACGGGGCAGGGTGGCGGGCAGCGCGCCGAGCGTTGCGACCTCCCCGCCGCCGACCGCGACCACGATCGTGGCGACGGCCACGGCGAGCAGCGAGAACGGAATCGTAGGCCACCGCCGGGAGCCGGCGAGCATGCTCACCGCGACCCCGGCCGCGATCGCGAGCGCGGTCCAGTCCGGGTGGTGGGCGAAGTCCACCACGGCCTCCCAGGCCACCAGGGCCACCTTGTCCCCGTCGCGCGCGTGGACCCCCAGGGCGGCCGGCACCTGCTGAAGAAAGATCACCGCGGCGATGCCGGCGGTGAAACCTTCCACGACCGGGACCGGGACGTAGCGCACGGCCCGTCCGGCGCGCAGGAACGCGAGCCCGAGCAGGAGGATCCCGGCCAGCAGCCCGACGGTCAGCACCCCGGCAGGGCCGTGCCGGTGCGCGATCGGGACCAGCACGACGGTCATCGCCCCGGTGGGACCGGACACCTGGAGGTTCGACCCGCCGAAGATCGCGGCGACGGCGCCCGCGACGATGGCGGTCGCCAGGCCGGCGGACGCCCCCAGGCCGGAGGCGACGCCGAAGCCCAGTGCCAGGGGCAACGCGACGACGGCGACGGTGAGCCCCGCGAGCAGGTCCCGGCCGGGCCGGCGCCGCATGCGCGCCACCTCGGCTCGCCCGGGCAACAGCCGCCGCAGCGACGCCCCCCGAGCCAGACCGACCGCGCGGCCGCGGGCCACGTGGGTGATCGAGCGTTCGGACCATCCGGTCGATCTCATGGCGTGGATCGACACCTCCCTCGTCGATGAGATGAGAAATTGAAAGATTCTTCATAACATGAAGCCGCGAAAGTCGTGGAAGCCGCGGAACTCCGACGCAGAGAATTCGACGCCGGGAAGCCGTGAAGAGGAGGACCTTCTACTCGGAGACGGACAGGGCGTGCAGGGCGGCCGCGGCGACGGCGGGAGTGAGCCGCGGGTGCTCCAGCGGCGGTAGCAGCCGGCCGGGCGGCGTCTGACCGACCAGCGCGTGCACGGCGGCGACCCGGGCCGAGAACGTGATCGGGCGACGGGCCGTCAGCGCCGCGCGCAGCAACCCGGGAAGCGCGTGCAGCGGCCGGGGACCCGACGTGGCGCGGGCCAGCGGCGGGGGCGCCTCCGGCCGGGTGCGCAGCACCGGAGCCTGCTCGGGCGGCGACGCCAGGCCGAGGAGATCCACGATCAGATCGAGCCGGCCGGCCAGGTCATGTAGCGGTTGGATGCCGTAGGCGACGGGGTCGTACAGGGTGAGGTCGTGGATGCCGGTGCCGACGAGCAGCCCGGCCAGATCCCCGCCCCGGCGCGGATCCACCAGGGCGATCCGCGCCCGCTCCGGCGCGATGCCCCGCCCGCGCAGATGCGTCAGGACCGCCGCCGCGGCCGCCACCGCGAGACCGTCGTTCACCGTGTCGAGCAGCAGATGGGGGGTCGGCTGCACCACCGCGGCGGAGCGCAGCGCGGCGCGGACGGCGTCGATGTGGCTGACGTGGGTGTGGACCAGCACCGTGGCGGCGAATCCGGGTGCGAGCATGCCGATCGCGAGGCCCAGGTCCGCGGCGTCCCGGGCGGCGATGGGCATCGGGATGACGTCGAGACCGGTCGCCCGGTGCAGGTGGGCCGCCTGGGATTCGACCGCTGGCAGGGCCGCCTCGGCAGCGAGCGGCTCGAAGTCCAGCACGGCGCTGGCGTCGGAGAGCAGCGCCACCCGGCGGGGTCGCCCGGTGAACCGGTCGGTGTGGGTCGGGTGGGTGGCGAGGTGGCGGATGACCCGCCGGTCGGCGTCGGCGTCGAGGAGGGCGAGGTCGTGCCCGGTGGTCATGGCGGTGGACAGGGACTGGGTGAGCTTGCCCGTCGACGCGACGACGAAGACCGGGTCCTCCACGCGCAGGAGATCCGCCCCGAGTCGCTCCCGCAGCGTCCGCATCAGCCAGCTCAGGGTCGACCCGCTGTCCGCGTCCAACGTGACCCGGCGGCCGCCCCCCGGATCCGGCTCGTCCGCATGGCAGAGCACCGGCCCCGGCGCCGCGGCGATCACCGTGTCGATGACGGGCCGCGCCCCGGACGGCACCCAGATCATCACGCTGAACGCGGCGTTCACCCCCGCCGCCCCCGCGGCTCCCGACACCGTCACGCCCGGCCCGCGAACATCGGCGCATGCCGCCGTGCCCCGGCGCATCCCGTTCTCACGACGCGCTCGCCTCGGCTTCCCGCAACTCGGCCAGCAGCCCCGCCTGTCCGGCCGCCATCTCCGTCAGGATCCGGCGCGCCGCCCGCATCAGCTCGGCCACGTCCCCACCGGCGAGCGCATACACCACCGTCGGACCTTCCCGCGTCGCCGTGACGATTCCCGACCTGCGCAGCACCGCGAGCTGCTGGGACAGGTTCGACGACTCCACCTCGATCGCCGCCAGCAGGTCCCGCACGGGCATCGGCCCGTCCTGCAACAGCTCCAGAACCCTGATGCGCACCGGATGACCCAGCATGCGAAAGAACTCCGCCTTCGCCTGGTACAACGGCACCCGCCCCGTCACCCGCCGCCCCTCTCGCACGTCCGTCTCGGTGGGCGGGGCTCATCTCCGGCTCGCCCGAGATGAGCATCTCGCTAGTTGCAGAATTTTTCAACTTCTGTGTCCCGGCGGCTGTCGCGGCCAGGGTGTCCCCGGCAGTGGTGACGGCGCAGGTCGGCGCAGGTCGGGTCTGGTGGAGATCGACGCAGGCCGGGGATCCGCCCGGACGCGTGGTGCGGTTGCGCGGAACACAACGTTCGGCGGAACACAACGTTCGGCGAGGCCGCGGCCGGGGGAACGCCCCCGGCGCGCGGTGTTCGAGACGTGACGGGATGATCAGGAGCCGGTGGGCAGGAGCTCGACGACGGGGATGAGGCGGGTCACGGCCGCCTGCAGCTCGGTGAACTGCGGGTAGCGGGCGGCCTGGCGGGCGTACATCTCGTCGCGCTTCGCGCCGTGCACCTCCGTGGCCGTGACCTGCAGCGTCCGGCCCTCGACCTCGATGGTCGCCTGCGGGTTCGCGCGCAGGTCGTGCAGCCAGCGCGGGTCCTCGTCGACGCCCGGGTTCACGGCGTAGACGAAGTACCGGTCGGCGTCGGCGTAGAAGTTCAGCGGGCTCACATGCGGCGTCCCGTCGGCCTCCGCGCCACTGATCAGCAGCAGCAGCGTGGCTCCCGTGTACTTTCCGGCGGGTCGGCCGCCATTGGCCCGGAACTCGTCGACGAAGTCGCTGATCTCCTGCGTGGTGAACATTTTCTGGCTCATCGGTTCGCCTTTTCTCCTGGTGCCGCGAACCGCGCGGGAGGGATCGGCCGCCGGGCCGGCAGCGCGCGTTCACCGGGCGCGGCGCGCGCGTTGCCGTCGCCGACGGGAGGAGTCGCAAGCCGATGGCGCTCGCCGCGCGGACAGACATCCGGGATACGTCCGGCCCTCGGCCCGCCGCGGTGGGACGTCCTTCACGCCGCCGACGTCAGAACCGTGGCCAGGGCCTTTGCGTGGGACCGGCCGGCGAACCGGCTGGGGAGTGGCCGGTCCCACGCCTCGGAGTGGTATGTGCGAACCGTCAGGAGGTGCGGGGGGATCTCAGGTGGTGCGGGGGGATCTCAGGTGGTGCGGGGGAAGTTGTAGAGCGTCCGCGCGTTGGTCTCGACCATGCGCAGGGCCTCGTCGTCGGGGACGTTGATCAGCGCCTCGGTGAGCAGCTTGCGGGTGTTCGGCCAGTTGCTGTCGGAGTGCGGGTAGTCGCTCTCGAACATGATGTTGTCGACGCCGATGCGGTGGCGCGCCTCGATGCCGGCCTCGTCGACGATGAAGCACCCGTAGATGTGGTCGCGGAACAGCTCGCTGGGCCGCACCTCGGTGTTGACGTCGTTGTACCAGCGGTGACGCTCCCACACGTAGTCGATGCGCTCGAGCATGTACGGCATCCAGCCGATGCCACCCTCGGACAGCGCGATCTTGATCTGCGGGAAGCGGTGGAAGACGGGGGAGAGCAGCAGCTCGGAGGTCGCCGACATGGAGTTCAGGCCGAACAGCGAGATCGCGACGGTGAAGTTGGTCGTGGCCGCCTCGGGGGAGCACTGCGGCGACCCGCCGGAGCCGAAGTGCAGGCAGATCGGCAGGCCGGTCTCACTGGCGGCGGTGAGCACCGGGTCCCAGTGGGTGGTGTGCCAGGACGGCAGGCCGAGGCGGTCGGGCAGCTCGGGGAAGGTGATGCTGCGCGCGCCCTTGGCGGCGGTCCGCCGGATCTCGGCGGCGGCGGCCTCGACGTCCCAGTAGGGCACCATCATCAGCGGGATCTGCCGGTCGGGCGCGGCGGCGCACCACTCGTCGAGGATGAAGTCGTTGTACGCGCGCACGGTCTCGGTGGCGAGCGCCAGGTCCTGCGAGGCGGCGAGCACGCTGCCGGCGAAGCCGGCGAAGTTCGGGAAGCAGAGCTGCGCGTGGATACCTTCCTCGTCCATGTCCCGCAGCCGATCGGCGATGCGGTAGCAGCCCGGTAACATGTCGTCGTAGCTGCGGGGGTCCAGACCGTAGTCCTTCGGGCTCTTGCCGGCGACCGCGTTGAGGGCGAAGTTGCCGGCGCGGCGGCCCTCGTAGATCCACCAGTCGTTGCCGTCCTCGGCGCGCTCGATGCGCGGGCAGACGTCCTGGTACTTCGCGGGCATGCGATCGAGCCAGACGCGTGGGTGCTCGATCACGTGATCGTCTACCGAGACGATCTGGGCGTTGGCGGGCAGCATGTGATCCTCCTAGGGGACAACGGCCGATCCGCTCCGTGGAGAAGTCCCGATCTTCTGACAAGTACGTCACATTTTCAGGAGCAGCGCAAGGGGCGGCCGACAACGTCAGAGCGAGCGAATCTGACGACCGCGTCGCAACACGACCGAGGTGGGAGGCCGGCGAGGACCGGCGGCGACGGCGGCGCGCTGCCCACGGGCCGGTCGGCGCAGGCGTGTTGTGCCCGCGGGAGCGGGTAGCGCTGACCCGTCGGCCCCGGCCGGGCCGGCCGCGGTGGTCGCCGGCCGGCGACCAGCCGGATGTCCCGGTTCATCCCGGAGGCGTCCCCATCGGACGACAACGGTCGGCTCATCCCGAAGCGAGACGGAGACCTGGCATGGCGATCAAGCTGGCGGAGCGGGAGCGCGCACAGGCGGCGACGCTGCCCGAGGACGACATCGTGGGAGTTCTGCTCGCGCAGCACGCGCGGATCCGCGACCTGTTCGCGGCGGTCGGTATGCAGCGTGGCGAGCCCCGCAGGAGGGCGTTCGGCGAGCTGCGGGCGCTGCTCGCCGTGCACGAGACGGGCGAGGAGATGGTGCTGCGGCCGGTGTCGCGCCGGTCGGCCGGCCCCGACGTCGTGCGGGCCCGCAACCACGAGGAGAAGCAGGCGGCGAAGGTGCTGGCCGCCCTCGAGAAGCTCGACGTCACCGGCCCGGACTTCGACCGCCAGCTCGCGGCGCTCGAGCAGGCGGTGTCGGATCACGCCGAGCGCGAGGAGCTCGAGGAGTTCCCGGCGGTGCGGGCGGCCACCAGCCAGGACGAGCGGCGCAAGCTCGGCCGGCAACTGCGCGCGGTCGAGAGCCTGGCGCCGACCCACCCCCACCCGAGCACGGTGGGCTCCCCCCTCGCCCAGTGGGCGGTCGGCCCGTTCGCGTCGCTGGTCGACCGGGCCCGCGACGCCCTGAGCCACAGGTAGACGCCCTGCGCCACAGGTAGTAACAGGTAGTAGCCGCACCGGTGGTCGGCGGGTCTCAGATCCGCCCTCCGCCGCGGCCGGACAGGGCGCGCCGCGCGCCGCGGGCGTGATCGAGCCAGCCGGCGGCGCCGCGCAGGACCGGGGTCTCGTCGCCCCGGCCCGTGCTGACGCCGACGAGCCATTCGCGCAGGACCGTGCTCGTGGCCACGGCGGGAACCCAGCCGAGCTCCCGGCGGGCCCGCCCCGTGTCCATGAGCGGGACGCCGCGGGCGAGGTCGATCCAGCCGGGGCTCACGGGCGCCAGCCGGGCCCGGTAGGCGGCGCCGACCGCGGCGCGCAGCAGCGCCGGCGGCAGGGGGATCCCGCGCCCGCCGAGCATGTCGGGCAGCGTCTCCGGCGTGATCGGCGGGTCCGCGGCGATGTTGTAGGCGCCGCGGGCCGCCGGGCTGGTGGCGGCGGCCGCGAAGGCGGCGGCGGCGTCGCGGGAGTGCACCACCTGGAACGTCAGCCCGCGCACGGCCGGGACGACCGGCAGCCGACCCTCGCCGGCGCCGAGGAGGCGCAGCAGGCCGAGCGGCGCCAGCGGGCCGAGGAAGTACCGGGCCTGCGACTGCGCCGCGGCGGCGGACAGCACGATCGCCGGGCGCAGGCGGGACACCCGGATCCCCGGATGATCGGCTTCGAGGCTGTCCAACAGGTGTTCCACGGCGACCTTCTGGACGCTGTACGGGGAGGTCTCGATCCCCGTAATCGGCCAGTTCTCGTCGACCGGCCGGTGGGACTCCCGGGGGTGGTAGGCGCCGACCGACGAGGCGTACACCAGCGCCGGCACCCCGGTGGCCAGCGCCGCCGCGAACACCCGTTCGCTCCCCGCGACGTTCGTGGCCTCGGTGCGGACCGTCGCCCGCTCAGGTTGGATCAGCCAGGCCAGGTGCACGACCGACGCGCAGCCGCGGAACGCCTTCTCCAGCTCGCCGAAGGCCCCGGGGCGCGCCACGTCGAGCGCCAGCCAGCGGACCTTGCCCCGCTGGACACCGGAGGACGGGCGACCGCGGGACGGGCGACCGCGGGACGGGGAACCGGGCGGCGGGCGGCGGGCGATCGCGACGACCTCCTCGACCCGCCGGTCGGCCGCCAGCTCGCGGACCAGGTGAAAACCGATGTTGCCGGACGCTCCGACGATGGCGATGCGCATCCTGTTCCCGTGCCCCGCCCGCGGCCATCAACCCGTGCCAGAACCTGTCCGTACGATCGCGTCGTGGCCGACGCTCTCGCTCAGCTCGATGACTACCTCACCGCCCGCCGTCCCGAGTTCGAGGATCGGCTCACCCGCCTCGTCGGGATTGCCGGCGTCAGCGCCGATCCCGCCCACCAGCCCGACATCGGGCGCACGGCCGACCTTGCCGCGACGCTGCTGACGGACGCCGGCCTCGCCGCCCGGATCGTGCCCACGTCCGGCAATCCCGTCGTCCACGGCGAGTACATCGCCGGTTCCGACTGCCCCACCGTCACGATCTACAACCATCTCGACGTCCAGCCCGCCGACCCGGCGCAGTGGGACACCGAGCCGTTCCGCCTGACCATCTCCGGGGACCGCTACGCCGGTCGCGGCAGCACCGACGACAAGGGCCCCGCGCTCACCGCGCTGCAGGCCGCCCAGTTCGCCATCGCCCAGGAGCTGCCGGTCAACATCGCCTTCGTCTGGGAGCTGGAGGAGGAGATCGGCAGCCCCCATTTCGAGGCCTTCGTCCGCCAGGAGCTGCCGCGGCTGGCCACCGACTCCGTCCTCGTCTCCGACACGGTCTGGATCGCCGCCGGCCGGCCCGCCATCGACTACGGCCTGCGCGGCCTGGTCACCTTCGAGGTGACCATCGAGACCGGCACCAACGACACCCACTCCGGCCTCACCGGCGGGCCGGCCCGCAACCCGCTGGCCGAACTCGCCCAGATCGTGGCGGAGTGCCTCGACCCGGTGACCGGGCGCGTGCTCATCCCCGGCTTCACCGACGCCGCCGCGCCGGTGACCGACGAGGAGATCGACAGCTTCGTCGCGTCCGGCTTCGACGTCGCCACCTTCATGGCGATGCACGGGCTGACCTCGCTGCGCACCACCGACGTCCGCTCCGTCCTGGCGCGGATCATGGGCGAGCCGACGTTCGAGGTACACGGCTTCACCGGCGGCTACACCGGCCCGGGAGTGAAGACCGTGATCCCGCCGCGCGCCGGCGTCAAGCTCAGCTCCCGCATCGTTCCCCATCAGGACCCCCATGCCGTGTTCGAGCTGGTCCGCGACTTCATCCAGCGCCGCCATCCGGACGCCCAGGTCGAGCTCGAGGCCGCCCTGCCCGCCTACCTCGGCCCCCGCACCGGCCCGCACGCCGACGCCGCCCGCGCGGCCGTCGAGTACGCCTTCGGCGTCACCCCCGCGTTCGTCCGCGAGGGCGGCTCGATCGGTGCCGTGCTCACCATGGACCGCTACCTGAAGGCCCCCGTGATCCTGCTCGGCCTCAGCCTGCCCAGCCACGGCTATCACGCGCCGAACGAGCACTACGACTGGACCCAGGCCGCCGGCGGCACCAAGATGTTCGCCCACTACTTCGCCCACCTGGCCGCGGGCGGGCGCGAGGGCCGCTGATCCGCCGCGTGCGGGTAGGCGCGGAGTAGCGTCCAGAGGAAACGTCCGGGATGTGTCGCTGGCCGGGCTGTGCGTCGGACCAGGCGGCCGCGTTGACCGGACGACCGGTGTGGACGGACGCGGGAGGCGGCTTCATGGCAGCGGTCAGGCTTGACGCGCGGCGCATAGTGATCACGGGCGGGGCCAGCGGGATGGGCGCGGGGCTCGTGCAGACGCTGCCCGGTCTCGGCGCGCAGGTCGTCTCCCTCGACATCACCGTCGATCCCGGCGAGCAGATCGCCGCGCAGGCCGGCGCCCGCTTCGTCCCCTGCGACGTCACGGACCCCGAATCGGTCGACACCGCCTTCGCGAAGGCGGTCGCCCACCTCGGCGGCCTGGACGTCCTCATCCACGCCGCCGGCATCGCCCCCGCCGCACCGGCCGCCGAGCTCTCCCTCGACCACTGGAACAAGATCCTCGCGGTCAACGCCACCGGCACCCTGCTCACCAACCAGGCTGCGTTCGCCCACCTGCACGAGCACGGCGGCCAGATCATCAACTTCGCCTCCGCCGCCGGCGTGCTCGGCTACCCGAACAAGGCCGCCTACGCCGCCAGCAAGGGTGCCGTCGTCGCGTGGACCCGCACCGTGGCGGTCGAGTGGGCCAAGCAGGGCATCACCGTGAACGCGGTCGCCCCCGCGATCGTGACGCCGATGTACGAGCGGACCCGCGCCTCGATGACCGCCGAGCAGCTCGCCGCGCACGACGCCGACCTGGCGCGCAGCATCCCGATCGGCGGGAAGCTCGGCGACGTCCAGCGCGACTTCGTCCCCGTCCTCGCCTTCCTCGCCAGCGACGGCGCCCGCTTCATGACCGGCCAGATCTTCCCGGTCGACGGCGGCACCCTGATGATGCGCTGACGCCCCGACAAGCTCAGATGCGGGCACCTTTGTCCTGAGCGCGTTTCCTGAGCGCGCCGGACAGCACCGCGGCGACGTACTCCGGATCGTCGACCCGGTACCTGCCGCCGCCGGTGCGGCCGAGGAAGCGCAGCTTGCGGCTGCTCGCGACGAGCCGTCCCGGCGTCTCGCGGGGACCGCTGGCGAGCTGGCGGGTGGCAGCAACTGACGCCGACCGGCCCTCCGTTCTCCCCACGTGAATCGGGCGCGACGCGGATCGGGGTGGGGTTTGCCGCCGCGGGCGACGGCAATCTCGGGGAGAGCGCGGGCGATCGGGACAGGAGCGTCGCCGGTGACAGGTCAGGGCCGCCCGACGGTGACGCGGTCGCGGCCTGCCCGCAGGGTCGGCCCTGGGCCGCCGAGCGACCGGGACCGGCCGGCGAGGGGAGTGGTCGAACGGCCACGAGGACGAGGACGCGAGCGAGNGTGGCAACGCATCCGCGTTCCGACAGTGCTGTCACGGCGCGTGACACCGTCATCGGGCTTGCCGTCATCGGGCTCGCCGCCGTCGAGGTCGGCGCCGTCGAGGTCAGCGCTGGCGGTGCCGTTCGCCAACGGCCGCGACGGCCACCCGATCGGCCTGCTCCTGGCCGGCCTGAGCGACCGGCTCGCGCTCGACGGCGACTACCGTGACTTCGTCGCCCTGGTCGCCGGCCAGATCTCGACCGCCGTCGTGTCGGCGCGCGGCTTCGAGGCGGCGCGGGCGGCGCGCGCCCGCCGCCGCGCGCTGCGCGACGGGCTCACCGGCCTGCCGAACCGAGTGTCGTTCCTCGACCGGCTTGGCCGGGCCCTCGCCCGGGCCGAGGCAGGCGGATGGCAGGACCGGGTCGGGCTGCTCTTCGTCGACCTCGACGGCTTCAAGGCCGTTAACGATTTGGCCGGCCATCAGGCTGGCGACCTGGTGCTGCGTGAGGTGGCGACGCGGTTGCGGCGGGCCGTGCGCCCCGGCGACACCGTCGCCCGGCTCGCCGGCGACGAGTTCGCCGTGCTGTGCGAGGGGATCACCTCGGCTGAGTCCGTGCTGGGGATCGCCGACCGCATCGTCGAAACCGCCGCCGTGCGCGCGCCGTCGGACGGCCCCCCGGTCACCTCGAGCATCGGCGTGGCGGTGTCCGCCCCGGGGTTGACCGACCCCCGCGCGATCCTGCACGCCGCCGACATCGCCATGTACGCGGCGAAGCGGCGGGGACGCAATTGTCGCGTCCTGTTCGACGAGTCCCTGCGCACCCCGGCCACCCGCCGCAGGCCCCGCCTCGCGGCGCCAGAGCGTGAGACGGGTCGGCTCCGGCAACGCTAGGCCGGCCGGCTCCGCTGCCATCGTTTGCGGGGCGCTCGCGAGATAGCCTCCGCACTTCTCGGTCGCGAAAGTGATGACCCGGACCGTCCACGGAATCTCGTCGAGTTCCCGCAGGGATGGCTCATCAACGAGACCGGGAATCTGGGTGACCAGTTCGCGGGATCGCTTGGGCGGGTGATTGAAAAAGTATCGGGACGGGTGGTCACGTTCCCGTCGAGAGCTCCTTCCCGCCGGATACTCTCCGCCGATGAATCCGTCGTCGACAAGGGACGCACGGAAACGGTGTAGGCGGAAACCTGCGCACCTGTGCGGCGCCACGGCACCTGGGGTCTGGGGGTGTGCCGTCGGCGTCGGGGCGGAGGACATGCCATGAGACCAGTCGGTGCGGCGGGGCTCCGTGCCGCCGCGGAGACGATCCACCGGCACCCCCGCGGAGACGATCCGTCTGGGTGGGCATGGCCGGGGTGGGTTGTCGACGCCGGCGTCTCACGACGGCGGGACGCGGCATCGGGTTCCGGNCCGGCCGGCCGGAAACGTGGACCTGTGACCGGGGAGCCCGGTCAGGGCTGTCCGANGAGGCATGAACGGCAATGGAACGTACGAGGAATATGATGAGAGGTGATGGTCGGACTGGTTGGGGTCGGCCGTTGCGCGGCGGTGCATGTCACCTGCCCGGCTTCGGGTGCCGGTGCGTGGCTGATGTCCCGGGGGAGGAAGAGGCCGTAGATGGACCCGTATCAGTGGTGGCAGGACCGGCTTGCGGAGGAATTCTTCGGACCGAGCGCGGCCGGCCGGCCGGTCGTCCTCTATGTCGACAACGACAAGGCGAAGGCGCTGCGCGGACCGGACGGTCCGGATCTCGTCGAAGCCGTCCAGGCGCGGCTCGACTGGTATCACCGGTACGACATCTTCGACGGCATCTTCCGTACCGTGTCGGCCTGGAAACGGGGAACGCGCGTGCAGCCGCCGCCCTGCCTGCCGCTCCTCGCCGTCTGCGTGCTCGCCGGCACCCTGATGCGTCGCGAGGGCCGGGTATGGTCCAGCAACTACTACCAGCGGCTCGTCGAATGTCTGCCCATGCCGCGCAGCACCGAGCAGGAGAGCCTGCGGCGGCTGCGGATGAGCTATGAGCAGATCCCCGCTCACTGGGAGATCCTCGGCGGGTGGATGCGCGAGCAGGACGGCGCGCGGGGCATCGTCACCTTTCCCGACGTCGGGCGCCGCAAAGGCAGCCAGTCGTGGATCGTGCTCGCGCTGTCCCAGGCCATCGTCCGGGAACGTGACCTGCCGGAACTGGAGCGTTTCTTCCGTTCACCGCTCGGGCGGTCCGCGGTGGCGGCGGCGCCGGCGGAACTCGTTTCGGCCCTGCGTCGCTGGGAGGGACTCGACACGGGGCGACTCTCCCCTCCGCTGCAGGAAGCGCTCGCCACCGCCCGATCGGACCGGGACGAGATTCTGGGCGGGATCCTCGCGGCGGTGGCGGGCTCGTCGCACCGGCCGACGATCCCGGTCCAGGTACCCGGCCAGGCCATGGAGGCGGGACGGCTCGGGCTGGTCCTGCAACCGAAATTCGTCGACGCCGACTGGGGGAACTGGGAGGCCGGCTGGCATGCACCGATCGTCGACGGTGTCGACGGCGACGCGCTGACCGGCGCCGGTTGGAGTCTCACCGTGCGCGCCGAGCCCGGTTTGACCTCCTACACCCTCACCGGCGATCTGCCTGCGGTGGAGACGGCGCTGGTACGGGGCCTGACGGCGACCGGCACCCGGCTGCGTATCGCCCAACGCCCTCGCGACCTGCTGGTCGCAGCCGAGGACGACGCGGCCGGCGCATGGGTCGCCGGCGACGCGGTCGACACCGACGAGCCGCTGCTGTTCGTCGTGCGCGACGATCGGCTCGGCGCCGTGGTGGACGCGGTGCGCGCCGCGGTGGGCGACGTCGACCCTGAGCAGGGCCCGTTCCCGGGTTGGCATGTGCTGCGGGACGTGCTGTTTACCGACGCTGCGGCGGCGACTGCCGTGTTCGATCGGCTTGGGATCGGTGTGGCGGTGCGGGCCTCGCCGCGGCTGCGACTGGTCGGCGGGCTGCGGATCGGCCGGGAGAGTGGCGAGGGCGCGCGAGGGTCTCGCTACCTCCTCGAGGGTCCCCCCGACGTTGCGCTGCCCGCGGGGTTCGACACCGCGGCCCCGGTCCTGCTCAACGGGCGACGCCTACGCCCCCCGCCGACCGGCCGAGTCATCCGGCTCCGGTCGCTCGGTCTCGCCGAGGGCACTTACACCGTGCAAGCGGGCGGGTTCACCCGGCGGTTCACGCTGCACCCGCCGCAGTGTCCGACCACCGCCGGCGACATCGAGGGGTTGCCCGCCGGCTCGGGCCGGTCGCTGACGGTTCCGCACGGAGCGAAGGTGTACTTCCTCCACGTTGACGGGCACGTGACCCCCGTCGGAGAACCGGCCGCGCCCCGGTGGTGGACGCGGCGGGGCACCACCCTGCGGGCCTTCAGCTACCGAGTCATCCCGCCGCGGGAGGCGGTGTGGCTGGCGGCGGCCGGATCGAGCACGATCGTCCGCCAGCTACGTGACGACTCCCCGAACATCGGCCGCCTCACGGCCGCCGACGCGCAGGCATGGGCGCACTTCGTGCTCTCGAGCCAGGCCGGCCAGCCGCACGAGCAGGCCTGGCGGCGCTACCAGCAGGCCGTCCTCAACCATCGAAGCATGATCACTCACGAGGTTGGCTGGAAGACACGGTGACGTTCGATCCGGATGTTCTTCTCGCCTGGTTGGCAGATCGCCAAGGCGGGTCGCTTGCCTCCCTGTACCGGACCATCGCCTGGTACGCGGGCGACCGGGTCGACCCGACGGACCTCACCCGCGCGCGCCGGCTGGTTCTGACCATGAACGAACTGGGTGTTCTCGCGGTCGACTGGCGTCAACGCCAATGGGAGGCACAGCCTTCGGGGCTGGCCACACTCCCCGGTCGCGAGAGCGTCGCCCTGTTTACGGGAGTGGTCCGCGAGGCGCAGCTCGAGGCCGCTATGGGGGCGGGCGTACGGGTTGTCGTCCACCGCAACGACAGCCGGGGCCAGCTTCCCATGCCGTCCACCTGGTGGCTGGTCTATGAGGACGACCAGCGGCTGTCTGCGGCGGCGGCCCGTGGCGGCCTGCCCCTTGAGCCCGACGCGGCGGTCCGGCGCAGCGCGACCCTGCGTGCGGTGGAACCGGGGAGGCCGGCGGAGCCACCGGGGCGCCAGGGACCGCCGATGGCCCGTTGGAACCGCCGGACGATGACCTTCCAGGCTGCCGACCGCCGTCACCTCGGCGACGGCCTCTACCAGCGGGAGACCTACGGCACAGCCAAGGAATACCTCCTCTGCCGCGGCGACCGGTGGTTCTGGACCACTCCGGCCGAAGGCAGGTATCTCGTGGGCGGCGAAACGAGCCAACCACTGCGCTGGGAGTTCGAGGAAGGGAAGGGCGACGGCGCGGTCGGAGTGCTGTCCGTCGACAGCGGGATGCCGCTGCCGCTCGCGCACCGGCG
The DNA here is from genome assembly GCF_001414035.1 of Frankia sp. ACN1ag. Taxonomy (NCBI): domain Bacteria; kingdom Bacillati; phylum Actinomycetota; class Actinomycetes; order Frankiales; family Frankiaceae; genus Frankia; species Frankia sp. ACN1ag. The sequence continues at coordinate 61,856 of NZ_LJPA01000032.1, forward strand.
GATCGCCGTGTTGTGCACAGGGCTTCCGCCCGTCCTCGACCGGACACCTGGCCAGGTGATGTACGACGGTGTGCCGCGCAACGTCGCCGATCGCATCGCGACATCACTGTCCTCGACGCTGAAGGTGTGTGCATGAACGGCGGCCGGTCCGGGCTCGATGTCTACGGCACGTTCGACGCGCTGCGCAGCGCCTACCTGCGTTACTACGACACGCCGTTCGGTCTGGCCGACGACCGGCTGGCGAGCGAGCGGCGGGCCCTGCTCGACCGGCCCGGCGGCATCTACACCGAGCCGCTCATCGAGCTGCGGCCCGAATATGTGACGACCGGCTGCTCTCCGGCGGAGTCGGGCCGTCGGGTCGGCGCGCCGCCGGAACTCGCCGAATTCGCCGCCTGCGGCCTGCTGCCGCCGGGCCGCAGCCTCTACATCCACCAGGAACAGGCGCTGGCGGCCGGGCTTGAACCGGGCCGGAACATGGTCATCACCGCTGGTACCGGGTCCGGGAAGACGGAGTCCTTCCTGCTGCCGGTGATCGCGAGCCTGCTGGCCGAGTCGCGGGCCTGGACCGGCGGCTCGATGCCGCTGGTGCCCTGGTGGCGGACGTCGGGGCCGTTCGAGGCTCAGCGACAGGGCGAGACCGGCCGCCCGGCGGCGGTGCGCACCCTCGTGCTCTACCCGATGAACGCCCTCGTCGACGACCAGCTGGTGCGGCTGCGGCGGGCGCTCGACAGCGACGAGGCCCGCGGCTGGCTGGACCGCCACCGCGGCGGCCACCGGCTCTTCTTCGGCCGCTACACCGGCGCCACCCCCGTCACCGGCGAGCCCGGCGAGAATCGGCAGCTCTCCGAGCTGCGGGGATATCTGCGCGCCACCGAGCGACGCGCCCGGCAGGCCTGGCGCACCGGCGGTGACGCCCGCCACTTCGTCCCCCGGCTCGACGGGGCCGAGATGCGTTCCCGCTGGGACATGGCGGCGGCGCCGCCGGACATCCTCATCACCAACTACTCGATGCTCAACATCATGCTGGGCCGGGCACGGGACCAGAACTTCTTCGACACGACCCGGGACTGGCTCGCCCGGAAACCCGAAAACTGCTTCACCCTGGTCGTCGACGAGCTGCACCTCTACCGCGGCACCGCCGGCACCGAGGTCGCCTACCTGCTGCGCAACCTCCGACATCGGCTGGGGATCGCCGGCCGGCCGGAGAAACTGCGGATCCTCGCCGCATCGGCCTCCCTGGACCCGCAACGGGACCGCCGCTTCCTTTCCGAGTTCTTCGCCGTCGACGCGGACAGCTTCGACTTCGTCGCCGGAAGGGTAATCAACCCATCACGGAGAACCATCGACCTCAGCGGCGCCGCCGCCGAGCTCGGCGCCGCCGCCGGTCCGGCCGATCTCACCCCGCCGGACGCGTCCCAGTTGCTCGGACGCACCGGCGCCCCAGACGCGTTGCGCGCCGCGTTGCAGGACCCGGACCACGGTGGGTCGGTGACCCGCACAGCATCCGATCTCGCCGCCCGTCTGTTTCCCGCTGTGGCCGTACCGGAGCGCCAGACGGCGCTACGGGGCCTGCTCGGAACACTGCGCACGGCTGGCGCCGCCGATGGGGCCGACGCCCTGCCGAAGATCCGCGCGCACCTGTTCTTCCGCAATGTCAGCGGCATCTGGGCATGCACCGACCCAGCCTGCTCCGCCGTCGACGACCCGGACGACCCGGCTGGCCTGGTCGACGCGGCCCCCGTTGCGAACGGCGGGCGGGCACGCACCGTCGGCCGGCTCTACGCCCAACCGCGGGACCGGTGTCACTGCGGCGGTCGCGTGCTCGAACTCGTCTTCTGCCAGAGCTGCGGAGACGTCATGCTCGGCGGGTTCACCGTCGCGGCCGAGACCGAGCGAGCCACCTTCCGTGGCGAGCTGTTCCCGGACGTTCCCGAGCTCACGCGGCTGCCAGAGCAGGCTGCCGTCGACCGCACGGCGGCGAACTACATCGTCTACTGGCCCTCCACGCAGCCGCAGCAGGCCGACGACGACGCCTCCTGGAAGCGCGGCGAGCTGACCTTCACCTTCCGGCGTAGTGAGCTTGACCCGACCACCGGCCGGTTGAGTAACGGGGAGCACGGCTTCACCGGCTGGAGCTTCCATGTCTCGGCGAAGCGAGGGACGGGCGTCGACCGCGGCACGATCCCGCCGTTTCCCACCCGCTGCCCCGCCTGCGGCGCCGACTGGGAGATCATGTACAGGAAGGGTGCGTCTCGAGCGCGTCCGCTCGCGCCCACCGACCCGCTGCGCTACCGGTCGCCGCTGCGACTGATGCGCACCGGCTTCGAGAAGATCAACCAGGTGCTCGTCACCGAGCTGGCCGGCCAGCTCGACCAACGGGAACGCAAGGTTCTGCTGTTCTCGGACAGCCGGCAGGACGCCGCCAAGATGGCCGCGGGCGTCGGGCTGCGCCACTACCAGGACCTGGTCCGGCTGCTCCTCGTCGAGATCCTCGGGGAGGACGACGGTGCCGCAGTCGACATCGAGGCCGCTCGCCGGTGGACCCAGGGCGCAAAGACACCGGAGAACAAGGCGGCCTACGACCGCTTGAGCCAGCGTTTCGGCGTCACCTTCCAGACGCTGGTCTTCGCGTGGATCAGCGGCGACGAGTCGGTGACGGCGGCGGTGGAGTCCCAGCTCGTCGAGCCTCCGACGTTGCGGTCGCTGGTTCCGAAAATCCAGCAGCGGCTTGTCCGCATGGGGGTGAATCCCGCTGGGCCGCAGCCGTCCCGGCAGAAGTACGGCGACGACGAATGGCACGAGTTCTACGAGTGGTCGGGAGCGGTTCCCGCCGTCCGCGGGACGCTCACCGACTCGCAGCGCTCTGGTCTGGAAGGCGCCGAGGCCGACCTGTTGGAAAACGTGATCGAGAACCTGCTCTCCGGCGCGGGCCGTGACTTCGAGTCGCTCGGCCTCGGCTGGCTGGACATGCGGCCGGGAGCCCGCCGACTCACCCTCGATCCCACCGACCCCACAGCGATCGCCCGCGCCAGCATCCGCATCCTCGCGGAGCTGCGTCGCTTTGTCGGATACCGGGACGAGGGCTCGCGCCCGCCTGGACGGCTGCGGGCCTTCTGGCGCGCGGTCGGCCAGGCACACGGCCTCGACGCCGGCGAGGTCGAGGCACGAGCGGAACACGGCTGGGACAAGGCGGTCCGCGGCTACCTCGTCGATCCGAAGGAGGTCGTGGTGCGACGCCCGGCCGAGGCGGCCTGGACCTGTCCGGGCTGCCGCCGCCAGCATCTGCATCCGGGCAGCCTCGTCTGCACGCAGTGCCGAACCGGGCTGCAGGAGGCGAGCAGCCCGCCCAGGGACTCCGGCGAGGATTACTACGGGTGGAAGGCGTCGACCGGGCGCGGCCGGTTCCGGTTGGCCTGCGCGGAGTTGACCGGCCAGACCGGCCGCACCGAACGCCAGCGCCGCCAGGCGATCTTCCAGGACGTGTTCCTCGATGACGAGATCCCGCTGGCCGAGGGGCTCGATCTGCTGTCCGTCACGACGACGATGGAGGCCGGCGTGGACATCGGGGCGCTGGCCAGCGTCGCGATGGCGAACATGCCGCCCACCCGTTACAACTATCAGCAGCGCGTCGGACGGGCCGGGCGGCGTGGCTCGCCGGTCGCCGTCGCGTTGACCGTCTGCCGCGGCCGCAGCCACGACGAGCACTACTTCCAGAACCCGACGGCGATCACCAACGATCCGACACCTGCGCCGTACCTGGCGATGGGCCAACGGGAGATCTTCGAGCGCTCGCTGAGCGCGACCATCCTCCGCGAGGCGTTCCGCGACCTCCCCGACGATCTGCGGGTGGACGGTCGGCAGCCGAACGTCCATGGAGAGTACGGCACGATCGACGAATGGGCGTCACGCAGCGGGCACATCCGGCGCTGGTTGGCGGCGAACACCGACGCGGTCGCGGCGGCCTTCCACGCCCTGTCGGCCCACGCGGCTGTCCCGACGACGGTCGACGAGGCGATCGACGGCGTCCGGCGGCTGCCCGACGCGATCGACGAGGTGGCCGCGCGCGTGGTCGGCCACGAGGCGCTGAGCCAGCGGCTCGCCGAATCCGGCTGGCTGCCGATGTTCGGGTTCCCCACGCAGGTCCGGCTGCTGCACCTGTCCAGGCCGACGAGGTCGTTCCCGTGGCCGCCCGACGACGTCGTCGATCGTGACCTGTCGATCGCACTGTCCCAGTTCGCCCCTGGCAGCGAGATCGTCCGGGACGGATGGGTGCACACGGTGGTCGGCGTGACCAGCTTCCAACCGTCATACCGTGGAGTCTCGCCGCTGCCGGAGCCACTCGTCCAGCAGCGTCATCTCGGCCTGTGCATGGACTGCAACCATGTCGACGAGCTGGTGGACATCGACGCTGTGGCCCTCTGTCCGGCGTGCGGCCGGGGCGGCTACCGGGTGGTGCAGGTCCGCCAGCCGCTGGGATTCCGTGCCGGGGCGGCCCGCGACTTCGACGGCGCGTTCACGTGGTCGCCGCGCCGGATCGTCGCCCGGGTCACCAGCGACCTCGACCGGCTGCGGGAGGAGACGACACAGCAGAACCTCGTCGCCCTGTCCGGCCAGGGAGATCGTTACATCGTCAACGACAACCTGGGACGGATGTTCACCTTCGCCCGCGCGGGCCATGACTGGGGTGGATATCTGGAAACCACGGTGGTCGACCACCTCGACGACCCGCGGATCCGGGTGCCCAGGGGGGAGGTCACTCGGGCGGCGCTCGGTGCCGTCCTGCACACCGATCTGTTCTTCCTCGGCTCGTACACGCCCACGCCGCCGGCGGGGGGACTGCGGCTCAACCTGCGCAGAGTGGCGCCGCGGGTCGCGGCGGACCTCACCCATGGTCTGCGGACAGCCTGGTACTCGCTGGCGTTCCTGCTGCGCAGCGCCGCTGCGGAGCACCTCGACATCCAACCGCAGGAGATCATCGCCGGCATTCACTCCGCGGCCCGCGGCGGCGAACAGACCTTCTACGCCTTCCTCGCGGACACCCTGGAGAACGGGGCGGGCTTCAGCTCCCACCTGGGCGAGGCGGACGAGCTCGGCCGATTCCTCGACACCGTGCAGCGGTACCTGGCTGTCCTGGAGCGCGCCGGCCACGCGGACGACTGCATGTCGTCCTGCTATCAGTGCCTGCGCGACTACACGAACATGGCCTACCACCCGCTCCTCGACTGGCGGATCGCCCGCGACCTTCTCGGCGTGCTCCGCCACGGCCTGCTCACCCCGGGGCCCGACCGCGCGGAACGCGCGCTCGCCGGCTGGCTGAAGGCCCAACCGGCCATGCGAGAGGTCGCCACACCGGCGCCGTCCTGCCTCGTCGCGAGCGGGCCACGGCAGGCGGCCCTGGTGGTCAAACACCCGCTGGAGGCGTTCGACCAGGCGGTGGCCAGCCCTCGCATCGCGAAGACCGTCGACGTGCTCGCCGCCGAGGGCATCGAGCCGGATCGTGTCGTCGTCGCCGACTTCCACACCATGGAAGCAAGCCCGATGCTGGTCAAGGAGGCCCTCGCGACCGTTCTCGCGTCCGGATGTCCATAGCTGGGCGAATCCTCATGCGACCGAGCGAGGCGAGCACGGAGGGCACCGTCACGCATGCGACGGGACCACATGGGGCCCGGTTACACGGCCAGGCCGACTCCGATCCCTGACGTCCGCCCACTGGTGGAGCTGCAGCCCAGGTGTAGTGGCCGATCCGGGGACGCTCACCAGCGCACCGACGTCGCAGCCGGCGGCGCAGGTCGTCGAGGACCTCGTCGGACACGTGGATCGGGGTCTGCGCGAGCGGGAACGATCCGGTCGACACGGGTGGCGTCCTGCTGCATNTCATGGGCCTTGCGGCTCCGGCCGGCGTCGCGGGGCGGGNCCGGCGGCCTCGTCGGACGCCGCGATCCCGGTCAGTCGGGTCAGGACGCCCACCGCCGCGGTGAGCGTGGCGCGTTCCTGGTCGTCCAGCCGGTCAACCAGGCGCGCCAGGTTCGCGACCCGGTCGGCGTGACGGGCGTCGACGATCTGCCGGCCCCGCTCGGTGAGGGACAGCAGGACCGCGCGCCCGTCGTTCGGATCCCGGCGGCGGGACACCAGCCCGTCGCGCTCCAACTTCCCGACGAGGCTGGTCAGCGCCGGCTGCCCCAGCGGCTCCGTCGCCGTCAGGTCGGTCAGGCGCAGCGGCCCGCGGCGGGCCAGCGTGTGCAGCACCGACAGGGTCGAGAAGGCGAGCCGGCGGACCGCCGGCAGCCGAATGAAGATCGAGTTGAAGTCCTCGATCGCCGTGGTCAGCTCGTCCAGATCCAGATCCAGATCCAGATCCAGCCGGCCGGCCGTGCGCGAGGGGTCCACAGGCGAACCATATCGATTTTCGATGCAAATTGTCCCGGCTCTTGGTCGGACCTTCACCGTGGGGTGGCCGGCGGATCGCCGGAGACTGGAACCGCCCGCTGGTACCCGACGTGGTGATCCCGAAGGATCCATCGGAGGAACCTGTCGATATAGTCGCTTTCCGGCGGGATTCGGACACCGGTGGACTTCATGACGGGACGTCGAGCCTACGCCCCGGATGGCGGTCGGCCGGATGCGTGGGCCTGCTGCTGGCGTGCGTCGGTGGGTGGCGGAGGACACGAGCCGGCCGGCGTCCATGACGATGATCACCTAGCCGTCGCGGACGAGGCTCGGGCCGGCGAGTGTGGAGGTATGACATGCGTGCTGGACCCCGTGGGCGTCCCGGCCTGGTGGCGATCTCGCTGGCCGTCCTGCTGGCCGCCGCCAGCTGTGGTGGCTCTGCGGTCGCCACCGGCACGAGCCCGCTCCCGAGGTCCGCGTCGGCGGTCCCTTCGTCGACGGGGCGGCCGTCCTCGGCGACCTCTTCGTCGCCGACGGTGGCCGCGGTGGGTGGTGCGTCGTCGGTCCCGCGGTGCGAGGCGGGGGATCTGACCGTCACGCTCGGTGCGGCGGACGGCGCGGACGGCGGGCAGCATCAGCGCCCGGTGGTCGTGACGAACCGGTCGCCGCGGCGCTGCACCGTCACCGGATACCCCGGCGTGCAGTTCGTCGCCCGCGACGGATCGACCTACGACGTCGTGCGATCGCCGCTCGTCCGACCCGGCCAGATCGACCTGCCACCCGGCGCCCACGCCTCGGCGAACCTGACATATCTGGTCACCGAACCCGGCGACAGCGGCGCGTTCCTCCCCGTACGCGTCCTGGTCACCCCGCCGGACACGTTCACCTCGGTCCCGCTGCGCTGGGACGGCGGCCCGGTCCTCGACCAGTCGGGCGCCACCCATCCGGCCACCTACATCATGGCCTTCACCGCCGGGTAGCCGAGCCGCGGGCGGCCCACTCGTCGGCGAGCAGGGCGTAGACGATCTCGTCGGTCCACGCGCCGCGCAGGCGTTCGTTGCGGCCGAAGTACGCCTCGCGGCGCGGGCCGAGCCGTTGCAGGACGCGGGCGGAGGGCGGCATTCCGGCTCATCCCGCGACCGTGACGCCGGGCCCCCGCCCGGCTTCGCCGGGCCTGGTCCGTGTGCGGCGGGTTGCGGGCGCCCATTAGGTACTGTCCGGTCAGGTACTTCCCACGACGTACGGGGGAATGGGGTGCGCGTCGGCCTGCGGGTGTTTGTCAGTCACACGTCGGACATGAACAGGTATCCGGCTGACCGGGCCTTCGTGCGGGCGGCGTCGGACGCCGTGCGCCGTAGCGGGCACATCGCCATCTCGATGGAGGATTTCACCGCGGTCAGCAAGGTGCCCGCGTCCTTTTGTCAGGAGCAGGTCCGCGGGTGTGACGTGTACATCGGGGTCATCGGCTTCCGATACGGCTCGCTGGTGGCCGGCGGACTGCACGGCGACGGCACCGCGGCGGCCGGCGAGCCCGCAACCGGCCGGCCGGCGGGCGACCCGGCGGGGTTCCCCGGCCCGCCGGCGGGCCTGCCGCATCCCACGCCCGTCTCCTATACGGAACTGGAGTTCCTCACGGCGGTCGAGACCGGGATTCCCCGGCTGCTGTTCCTGCTGCACGAGGACACCCCCATTCCGCGCAGTCTCACCGATCGTGATCTCGAGCTGGTCGAGGCATTCCGGGAACGGCTGCGTTCCGCCGGTGTGACCGTCGGTACCTTCCGCACCGCCGACAACCTGGAAGCCCAGGTCACGCTCGCATTGACCCAGCTGATCCGGCACGGTGAGGTCGACGCCGCGCTTCTCACCGAGGGGAGCGGCCGGAAGCCGGCGGTCGCCTCCGGGACCGCTCCGCAGCCCCCGGAGCCCCCGGGCCTGACCGACCTGACGCGCGCTACCGGCGCAACCATCGAGACTGCCACCGGCTCGGCCCGCCCGACCGCTGAAGCCGATAAGGCCGACCCCGCCGACCCCGCCGACCCCGCCAAAGCCGACCCCGCCAAAGCCGACCCCGCCAAAGCCGACCCCGCCAAAGCCGACCCCGCCAAAGCCGACGCCGCCAAAGCCGACGCCGACAAGGCTGATAACGGCGACGGCGACGTCGACGACGCGGGGCGCCGGTTCCGCCCGCGGGGCCGGTTGCCGTACGTGCTTGCCGCGGTGGTCCTCGCCTGCGCCGTCGCCGCCGGGGCCGTCCTCGGCGCGGGGCTGGGCCGATCGGGATCGTCGCGCACCTGTCAGGCGCCCGACCCCGTGACGGCGCTGCCGGCCGCGGCGACCTGGGTGGGATCCCACGACGGGCAGTGCATCGGGTTCAGCGACGGTGCGTACACCTTCGACGCGACCTCGCCGGATCTCGTCGCGCTGCTGACCACGATCGGTCGGCAGAACGCCGCGCTCGCCGGCAAGGGCGGGGTGTACACGGTGGTGGTCGCGGCGCCGCTGACCGGGCTGCACTCCCGCCCGGGCGGCGGGCAGGCCGACTCGCCGACGACCGTCGGGCAGGGGGGACTCAACGAGCTGCTCGGGGCCCAGCTCGCGCAGGCGGCGATCAACGCCGCCGCGGACGCCCCGGGCGCGCGCTCCCGGTCCCGGATCCGGCTGCTGGTCGCCAACGTCGGCTGGCATTCGGACGGGGCGCTCACCGTCGCCGGGCGCATCGACGCGGTGGCCCGCGCCGATCCCGGGCTCGCCGGAGTCCTGGGCCTGTTCCAGAGCACCTCCGCCGCCCGCCAGGCGGTGGCGTCACTCAGCGGAACCACCCATCTCCCCATCGTGTCGTCCACCGCCTCCGACGACGGCTTCACCCGGCCCGTCGGGCCGCCCGGGCAGACCCGCCGCGCGTTCGACTGGTACTTCCGGGTCGGGCCGACCAACCGCCGGGAGGCGGGCGTCATCGCGCGGGCGATCCCCGAGATCATGAAGCGGGAGGGGCGCGGCGACGAGCCGGTCCGGCCGTTGATCGTCTCCGCCGGGGTGGCCAACGGCCCGAAGGGCGCCAACGCCGACCACTACAGCGACAACCTCGCCCAGGACGTCAGCACCGAGCTGGGCCGGTTGCCCCGCGCCGCGCCGGCCGTCCACGTGCCCTTCCCCGACGCCGAGCAGGCGGCGGCGGCCAGCGCCGCGGACGGCGGCCCCACCGTGCTGGGCGTGCTCGGCCACACCCTCAGCGCGCGCTGCGCCGGCCCGCAGCCGCCGAACCTGATCATCTACACCGGCCGGACCACCAGCGTGAACACCCTGCTGGAGGCGCTGACCGGGTCCGCCTGCGGCCGGGTGGACCCGCGTCTGCCGATCATCTCCGGGGACGACGCGATGGAGCTGGAGACCGACCCGGGGGAGATCGCGGCGGGCGCCATGGGCGGCCACACCTTCTACTTCGCCGACTTCGGCCTCGCCCAGCCCGGCGACATCCCGCCGTCCTACCTGGAGCAGGCCGGCGCAGGCAGCGCGGTGCCCGGGCAGTGGGCGGCGCGGGTGCGCGACACCCCGCAGCGGCTCATCTCCGGGCACACGATCGTCGCCTTCGACGCGATGTCGGTCCTGGCCCGGGCCATCGGCGCCGCCGAGCTCAACACCCCGCCGCCCGGCCAGCTCCGCGCGAACATCAAGGCGGTCCTGAACGGCACCTGCGGCGATCTCGCCCTCGCCGGCGCGAACGGCTACATCAGCTTCGACCGGTACGGCGACTCGAGCAGCGCACCGGTGCTCATCCGCCGGTTCGACCCGACGGACGCCACGGTGACGACCGTCGCGTCCGCCACGCCTGCGGAAAGCCTGCGGCACCCCACTTCCGCGACCGCCAACTGCACCCAGCTCTGAACCGGCGCCGTCCGCTGGGGTGGTCGTCCCGGCGCCGGCGTCGGGCAACTGGTTGCGTCCGGGCACAACCGCGGTTGACGATCGGCAGGTTTGGCCCGCGGGCCTGGAGGGGAGCAGCGTGGTTGCGCAGGACCAGGGCCCGGGGCGGGCCGCACCGTCGCCCCCGTCATTCGTGCCGGCCGAACCGGCCGCGGACCTCGCCGAGGACGCGCCCTTAGCCGGCCGCGCCGCCCCCGTCGTCCCCGCCGTCCCCGCCGTCCCCGCCGGCGGCTCCGGGCCGGCGGGCGGTTCCGGGCTGGCGGGCGGTTCCGGGCCGGCGGGGCGCCGGGACCGGCAGCTCATCCTGCTGACCTGCCTGGCGGGGATGTTCGCGACGACGTTCACGGCGACCGTGCTGTCCGTGTCGATCCGCACGGTGGCCGGCGACCTGCACAGCAGCGTCGACGTCATCTCCTGGGCGGTGACCGGCTCGCTGCTCGCGCAGGCGGTGGCGATGCCGATCCTCGGCCGGGTCGGCGACATCCGCGGGCACCGGCGCACGTTCCTCGTCGGCTCCGTGCTCGCCGTGGTGTTCTCGGTGGCGACCGCGGTGGCCTGGGACCCGGTGTCACTCATCGCCTTCCGCGCGGCGGCGCAGGTGGCCGGCGCCGCGACGATCCCCGCGTCGTTCGCGATGCTGTTCCACGCCTTCCCGCCGCACGAGCGGGTGCGGCCGTCGGCCTGGGCGTCGGGGGTGCTGTCCGGGGCGTCGGTCAGCGGGCTCGCGATCGGCGGCCTGGTCATCGACTCGATCGGGTGGCGGCCGCTGTTCCTCATGCAGGCCGGGATCGCCCTGGTCCCGCTGATCGCCGCGGTGAAGGTGCTGCCGGTCGACGCCGGCGACCGCAGCCTGACGCTGGACAAGACCGGCGCGCTGGTGCTCGGCGCGGCGACGTTCGCGCTGACCTTCGGGGTCAACCGGGCCGCCGGCTGGGGGCTGCAGCCGATCGTGATCGGCCTGCTCGTGGCCGTCCCGCTGCTGCTGTGGCTGCTGGTCGTGGTCGAGCGGCGCACGGCCATGCCGGTCATCCCGACCGTGCTGCTCGTCGAGCGGGACATCCGGGCCGCGGGGGCGAGCTCGTTCCTGCTCGGCGCCGCCCACATGGGTAACTTCCTGGTCACGCCGCTGCTGCTGGAGGGCGTGTTCGGGCTGTCGGTCGCGGCCACCTCCCTGGTGACGATGACCCGCACCCTGTCGATCGCGCTGGCGGCGCCGTCGGCGAGCCGGCTGGGGGCGTGGATCCCGCCGCGGTTGCTCGCAGGCGTGGCCGGCGGGGTCTACACGATCGCCCTGGCCGTGCTCGCCCTCGGCACGCAGGCCCACCAGCTCCCCGTGGTCATCGCCGGTCTGATCGTCAGCGGGCTGGCGTTCGGGCACGCCCAGCCGCCGCTGCTGGTGATCACCGGCAATGCCGCCCCCGCGGACAGCTTCGGCCTGGCCACCTCGCTGCAGCAGACCGCCAATCAGATCGGCGCCGTGATCGGGATGAGCCTGCTGTCGGCGATCGTCGGCGACGCGCTGCGCGCCGCCCCGTTCACCGTCGCCTACCTGGCCGCCGCCGGCCTGTCCGCCGCCGCCGGCCTCGCCATCCTCTTCGCCCGCCGCCCGCCCGCCCGCTCCGCGGATCCGCCGGACCCGGACCCGGAGGTCAGGCCGGACCAGAGAGCGGCGGAACCCGCGGCAGGCTGACCTCGACCTCGACGGCCCTGTCCGCGGACCGCTGGTGTTCCGCGGAACCGCGCCACGCGCGTCGGGGCCGGGGCGGCGCTCATCGGCGAGCCGGCGCGTCGCATATCCACCTGAACGCCCCTGCGCTGCACCCGCCGGTGCCCATGTCTGCGCGGGCGGCGGCCTCACTCTGCCTCGTGACGTGGGCGGCTTCCCGAGAACTTGTCAGTGACTGTCATTATCTCTAATCTGGCAGCCACTGACACTTCGTGCTCGGGAGGATCCGTGAGGGATCGCAAGTGGTGGGCGCTGGGCGGGATCGCTCTGGCGGTGTTCGCGGTCGGTCTGGACGGGACCGTCCTGGCGGTGGCGCTGCCGACGTTGGCGCCCGCGCTGCATGCCTCGGCGACCGATCTGGTGTGGTTCTCCTCGGCCTATCTGCTGGCCTTGGCCGCGGCCATGCTGCCCATCGGCGTCCTGGGCGACCGGTACGGCCGCAGGCGCGTCATGCTCGCCTCGCTGGCAGTGTTCGGTGCGGCCTCGATCTACTCGGCCGAGTCGACCTCGGCCGCAGTGTTCATCGCGGCGCGGGCCCTGGGCGGCGTGGCCGGCGCCGGCGTGATCGTCATGGCGCTGTCGGCGGTGACGGTGTTGTTCACCGAGCGGGAACGGCCGCGGGCGGTCGGAATCTGGGCCGGCGTCAACTTCCTCGCGCTGCCGGCCGGACCGCTGCTGGGCGGCTGGCTGCTCACCCGCTTCTGGTGGGGCTGGGTTTTCTGGATCAACGTGCCGGTCGTCGTGCTGTCCCTGGTCGTCGGGGTCGTCCTGGTGCCGGAATCGCGTGCCCCCCATCGTCCACGGATCGACTGGGTCGGCATCGTCGGTTTCAGTTCGGGGCTGGTCGCCCTGGTGTACGGATTCGTCGATGCGGGATCGAACGGCTGGATCTCGATCTCGGCGCTGGGGCCCATGGCGGCGGGGGTGGTGCTGCTCGTCGGCTTCGTACGCTACGAGCAGCGCCGGGCCGCCCAGCCCGGCGGCGAGCCGCTGGTCGACGCCACCCTGTTTCGCAGTCGCGCATTCACCTGGGGGATCGCGCTCGCCGCGGTGTCCTCGCTCGCCATGATCGGCGTGCTGTTCGCGATGCCTCAGTACTTCCAGGCCGTGGTCGGGACCGACGCCATCGGCTCGGGGCTGCGGCTACTGCCCCTGATCGGTGGCCTGGTCCTCGGAGCGCCGGTGGCCGAACCCGCCGCGCGGGCCCTGGGCGGCCGGCGCGTGCTCAGCGCCGGGTTCGTCGTGCTGGCGGCGGGACTGCTGCTCGGATCGTTCACCTCGGTCGACACGGGCGGGGCGTTCATCGCCGGCTGGATGGCGGTGACCGGACTGGGACTGGGACTGACCCTGTCCACGGCCGCGTCCGCGGCGCTGGCCCAGCTCCCACCCGAGCGTTCCGGTGTCGCCTCGGCCCTGATGCAGGCCCTCCAGGAGGTGGGCGGGCCGCTCGGGTCGGCCATCCTGGGTAGCGTGTCCCTCGCCGCCTATCGTGCCCACCTCCAGCTCACCGGTCTTCCCCCCGAGCTGGCGGAGAAGGCACGCGGCGGCGTGTTCGACGGCACCGAGGCCGCTCGCCGCGTGCGGTCGGACGAACTTCTGCACAATGTTCACAGCGCCTTCGCGCACGGTCTGAGCGACGCGCTGCTCGTCTCGGCCGGCATCGCCGCCGTCGGCGGCCTGATCGCGGCCCTGTTGTTTCCCGGGGCCGAGGCCGGTGGTACCAAGGAGACCGTGAGGAGGCCAGACATCGACACCGCAGCGGACGCTCATGCCAGCTAGCCCGGCCCCTGTCGCCGGCTCGGCCCCCATGCCTGCGCCGGGACGGCGCGCGACCAAGAAGGCCGCCACGAAGCGCCGCATTCAGACCGAGGCTCTCCGGTTGTTCCGGCAGCAAGGCTACGACCACACCACCGTGGCGGACATCGCCGAGGCGGCCGGAGTGTCAGAGCGCACCTACTTCCGTTACTTCGCCACCAAGTCGGAAGTGGTGCTGTGGGACTACTTCGACTCGAGCGTCGTCGAGGGCCTGCGTGGCNAGCCCGACGGAACCGGTCTCGTCGACGCGTTTCGCGCCGCACTGAGAGAGAGCTTCGCGCAACTGTCGCCGACCGAGCTCGCCGACCAGTACCGGCGCACCGAGCTGATGATGATCGTCCCGGAACTACGCGCCGCACACCTGGATCATCTCGTCGCGTCCACGGCAGACCTCGTCGCGCTCCTCGCCAGCCGCAGCGGAGCCAGCCGCAGCGGAGCCAGCCGCAGCGGGCGGACCGGGCCGGTGGCCGACGACCTGGAACTACGCACGCTGGCCGGGGCGATCGTCGGGATCACCATGAGCGTTCACCTGGCCAGCGCGGAAAGCGACGTCGTCGACATCCCCGCCGCACTCGACCGATCTCTCGCATGCCTCAACGACGGCTTTCGCGACCTGTGACACTGCCGCACCGGTGGCATGGCCACCGACAGCAGGATCTGGTCGATGCCGGTCAACCGGGCGCGCGGCGGCGCTAGGGCTGCGGGCCGTTACGGTCGAGTTCGGCGAGCCAGGCGGTGGCCCCGGCGTCGGACGGCGCCCGCCAGTCGCCGCGCGGGGACAGCGTGCCGCCGAAGGAGACCTTCGGTCCGTTGGGCAGCGCCGAACGCTTGAACTGCGAGGCCATGAAGCGGCCCAGGAACTCCCGCAGCCAGCGCACGATCGTCGCCACGTCGTAGGCGTGCCGCTCGCCGTCGGGGAAGCCGGCCGGCCAGCCGTCGGTCAGCGCGTCGCGCCAGGCGTGCCAGGCCAGGAAGGCGATCTTCGACGGCGCCAGGCCGTGGCGCAGGAGGTGGTACAGGAAGAAGTCGTGCAGCTCGTAGGGGCCGATGCGGTCCTGCGTGCTCTGCATCGTGCCGGTCTCGGCATCGGCGGGGACCAGCTCGGGGGAGATCTCGGTGTCGAGGACCGCGGTCAGCAGTTTGCCCGTGTCCTCGTCGAACTGGTCGTGGCTCACCGCCCACCGGATGAGGTACTGGATCAGGGTCTTGGGCACGCCGGCGTTGACGGCGTAATGGCTCATCTGGTCGCCGACGCCGTATGTGCACCAGCCGAGCGCCAGCTCGCTGAGGTCCCCGGTGCCGACGACGAACCCGCCGTGGTGGTTGGCCAGCCGGAACAGGTAGTCGGTGCGCAGCCCGGCCTGCACGTTCTCGTACGTGACGTCGTAGTCGGCGGCGCCCTCGGCGGCGGGATGACCCAGGTCGGCGAGCAGCAGGCGGGCGGCGGGGCGGATGTCGATCTCCGCCGCCTCGACGCCGAGCGCGCGCATCAGCGCCCACGCGTTCGCCTTCGTCTCGTCCGAGGTCGCGAAGCCCGGCAGGGTGTAGCCGAGGATGGTCGTGCGCGGCACCCCGAGCCGGTCGCACGCCTTCGCCGCGACGATCAGCGCGTGCGTCGAGTCGAGGCCGCCGGAGATGCCGATGACCATCCGGCCCCCGCCGGTCGCCTGGAACCGCCGGGCCAGGCCGTGGACCTGGATGTTGAACGCCTCGTAGCAGTCGAGGTCGAGCCGCTCGGCCGTGTCGGGGACGAACGGGAAGCGCCGCTGGTGGCGGCGCAGCCCGACGTCGCGGCGGTGCGGGCGGTGGTCGAAGCGGACCGTGCGGAACCGCTGCTCGGGCCGGCCGGCCGCCGCGGCGCTGTCGTTGAACGTTCCCGTGCGCATCCGCTCCTGGCGCACCCGGGCGAGGTCGACGTCGGCGACGAGGAGCTGCGGGGTGTCGGCGAACCGCGCGGACTCGGCGAGCAGATCCCCGAGCTCGTGGATCGTGCCCTGCCCGTCCCAGGCCAGGTCGGTGGTGCTCTCGCCGGTCCCGGCCGCCGAGTAGACGTAGGCGGCGAGCGCGCGCGCCGACTGGGCGGCGGACAGGTGCGCCCGGTCGGCGGCCTTCCCGACGACGATGTTCGACGCCGACAGGTTCGCCAGCAGCGTCGCGCCGGCCATCGCCGCGTACGACGACGGCGGGATCGGTGCCCAGTAGTCCTCGCAGATCTCCACGCCGACGACGAGGTCCGGCAGGTCCGCCGCCTCGAAGATCAGATCCGTGCCGAACGGGACCGTCCGCCCCGCGACGGTGATCTCCTCGCCGGTGACGCCGGCGCCCGAGGCGAACCAGCGCTTCTCGTAGTACTCGCGGTAGTTCGGCAGGAACGTCTTGGGCACCACGCCGAGGATCCGCCCGCGCGAGATCGCCAGCGCCGTGTTGTAGAGCCGCCCGCGCCGGCGCAGCGGCGCCCCGACCAGCAGCAGCGGCCCGAGCTCGCGGCTGGCCCGGCACACCGTGTCGACCGCCTGCTCGACGGCGTCGAGCAGCGCGTCCTGCAGGTGCAGGTCGTCGAGCGCGTACGACGACAGCCCGAGTTCGGGGAAGACGACGACGTCGACGCCGTCCGCGTCCGCCTGGCGCGCCAACGCGACCGTCGCCTCGGCGTTGCGCGCCGGGTCCGCGGTCACCACCAGCGGCGTGGCCGCCGCGACCCGCGCCAGGCCGTGGCTGTGGATCGCGGCGAACTCCCGCCGCGGCTCGCCGGGCCGGGTCGGGCCGCCGAAGCCCGCCTGGGCCGCCTCGCCGAACTCTGGCTCGCTCACGTCGCCTCGCATCCTGTCGTCGCGTCCTGGTCGTCGCGTCCTGGTCGTCGCGTCCTGGTCGTCGCGTCCTGGTCGTCGTCGGTGCACCCCGTCCGCATTGTCGCCCTCCCGCCAACGGGTGAGCACCTCCGATCCGCCCGTACCGCCGGTGGTGCCATCGGCAGCCGGTTCGGAAGGGTCCGCAACCGTGGACCGGGCCCGCGGGCCGTCCCGCGCCCCGGCTCCCAGCGTCGGGCGGCCGCCGCTGTCCCGGCCGGCGAAGCCTCCTGGGCAGGACCTCTGCGGAGGCCTACCGGACGACAGGGCACGTCGAAGACGCTCAAACAGGGACTTCTACCGGTAACTTCCGTCTTCCGGGAAGGGAAGGAAGTCCCTCGCCGCTGCGTCATCCCGCGCCGACTCTGGGTGTATGGGTCAGAAGACGATCGATGGTAACGAGGCCGCCACCTCGGTGGCCTACCGGGCAAGTGAGGTGATCGCCATCTACCCGATCACCCCGGCGTCGGCGATGGGAGAGCTCGCCGACGCCTGGGCGACGAAGGGCCGGGCGAACCTCTGGGGCGCGATCCCCGAGGTGGTCCAGTTGCAGAGCGAGGGCGGCGCCGCCGGTGCCGTGCACGGGGCGTTGCAGGCCGGCGCCCTGTCGACCACGTTCACGGCCTCGCAGGGCCTGCTGCTGATGCTGCCCAACATGTTCAAGATCGCCGGTGAGCTCACGCCGATGGTCCTCCACGTCGCCGCCCGCACCATCGCCACGCACGCGCTGTCCATCTTCGGTGATCACAGTGACGTGATGGCCGCGCGCTCGACCGGCTTCGCCATGCTCGCCTCCTCTTCCCCCCAGGAGGCCCACGACCTGGCCGCGGTCGCGCACGCGGCCACGTTGGAATCCCGCATTCCGTTCCTGCACTTCTTCGACGGTTTCCGCACCTCACACGAGCTCAACGAGGTCACCGAGATCGACGATGCCACGCTCGCCGGGCTGCTGTCCGCCGAGCAGATCGAGGCGCACCGGCTGCGCGCCCTGTCCCCGGACAGCCCGGTGATCCGCGGCACCACCCAGGACCCCGACACCTTCTTCCAGGCCCGGGAGGCGGCCAACGCCTACTACACCGCCGTCCCCGGGATCGTGCAGCGGGCGATGGACCGGGTGTCCGCCGCCACCGGGCGGGCGTACCGGATCTTCGAGTACCACGGTCACCCGGAGGCCGAGCGGGTCGTCGTCGTCATGGGCTCGGGCCGCTCCGCGGTGCGCGACGCCGTCGACCGGCTGGTCGGGCGCGGCGAGCGGGTCGGGTTCGTCCAGGTCCGGCTCTACCGGCCCTTCGACGGCGCGGCGTTCCTCGCCAGCCTGCCGGCGACGGTCCGCTCGATCGCGGTCCTCGACCGCACGAAGGAGCCGGGCGCGCTCGGTGAGCCGCTGCGCCTGGACGTGCTCGCCGCGCTCGCCGAGCGGCCCGAGAGCATGCCGCGGGTCATCGGCGCCCGCTACGGGCTGGCGTCGAAGGAGTTCACCCCGGCGATGGCGGCGGCCGTGTTCGACGAGCTGGCCCGCTCCCAGCCGCGCCGCGAGGTCACCGTCGGCATCCACGACGACGTCACGAACCTCTCCCTCGACGTCGACGACCACGGCCACCCGGAGGCCGACGACGTGCGGCGCGCGGTGTTCTACGGGCTCGGCAGCGACGGCACCGTCGGCGCCACCCGCGCCACCGCCGGCATCGCCGCCGACCACACCCCGCTGCACGCGCAGGCGTACTTCGTGTTCGACTCCAAGAAGTCGGGCTCGATGACGGTGTCGCACCTGCGCCTGTCGCCGCGTCCGGTCGACGCCCCCTGGCTCATCGACGACGCCCAGTACGTCGGCTGCCACCAGTTCTCGCTGCTCGAACGGGTCGACGTCCTCGCCGTCGCCGCCACCGGCGCCACCGTGCTGATCAACAGCCCGTACCCGGCGGACCAGGTGTGGGAGCACCTGCCGGCCAACGCGCAGCGCCACCTGCTCGACCGTGACGCGCGCCTGTTCGTCGTCGACGCCGACCGGGTGGCCCGCGACGCCGGCCTGCCCGGGATCGTCAGCCCCGTGCTGCAGACCTGCTTTCTGACCCTGTCCGGGCTGCTGGCCGCCGACACGGCGCTCGCGGCGGTCAAGAACGCCATCCGCATCGCCCAGGGCAAGCGCGGCGAGGCGGTGCTGCAGCGCAACTTCGCCGCCGTCGACGCCTCCCTCGGTGCCCTCGCCCAGGTCGACCTGACCGGCCGGACGGTGGGGGAGCGCACGGCCCGGCGCCTCGACGGCGACGCGCCGGTGTTCGTCAAGGAGGTCACGGCCCGGATCATGGCGGGGGAGGGGAACCTGCTGCCCGTCAGCGCGCTGCCGGTCGACGGCACCTTCCCGGTCGGCACGGCCCGCTACGAGAAGCGCGCCATCGCCCACGAGCTGCCCGTCTGGGACGCCGATCTCTGCATCAACTGCGGCAAGTGCACGATCGTCTGCCCGCACGCCGCGATCCGGATGACCGCCTTCGACCCGGCGCTGCTCGCCGACGCGCCCGCGACGTTCAAGTCGCGCCAGCCGAAGGACAAGGATCTGGCCGGGCTGCGGGTGACCATCCAGGTGGCGCCGGACGACTGCACCGGCTGCAGCCTGTGCGCCAAGGTCTGCCCGGCGACGAGCAAGGAGAACAGGGAGCACAAGGCCCTGGAGATGGTCGACGCCGCGCCGCGGCTGGCCGAGGAGCGCGCCGGCTGGGCGTTCCACGAGACGCTGCCGGCGATCGACCCGACGCGGGTGTCGGCGGAGAACGTCCGCGGCTCGCAGTTGCGCCAGCCGCTGTTCGAGTTCTCCGGCGCCTGCTCCGGCTGCGGCGAGTCGCCGTACCTGAAGCTGCTCACCCAGCTGTTCGGTGACCGCATCCTCGTCGCGAACGCCACCGGCTGCTCGTCGATCTTCGGCGGCAACCTGCCGACGACGCCGTGGACGACGGGCGCCGACGGCCGCGGCCCGGCCTGGTCGAACTCCCTGTTCGAGGACAACGCCGAGTTCGGCCTCGGCATGCGCCTGGCGCTCGACAGCCGGGCGCGGGAGGCGCGTCGCCTGCTCGCGGCCGCCGCACCGATCGTCGGCGACTCGCTCGTCGACGAGCTGCTGGGCGCCGACCAGAGCACCGAGGCCGGCATCCTCGCCCAGCGCGCCCGGGTCGCCGAGCTGCGCCGGCGCCTCGCCGGCACCGAGCACGACGCCCGGCTCGACCCGCTCGTCGACAACCTCGTCGACAAGAGCGTGTGGATCGTCGGCGGCGACGGGTGGGCGTACGACATCGGCTTCGGCGGCCTCGACCACGTGCTGGCCTCCGGCCGCAACGTCAACGTGCTCGTCCTGGACACCGAGGTGTACTCCAACACCGGCGGGCAGGCGTCGAAGTCGACACCGCGCGGGGCGGTGGCGAAGTTCGCCGGCGGTGGCAAGCGGACCCGCAAGAAGGACCTCGGGCTCATCGCCGCCGCCTACGGCGACGTGTACGTGGCGCAGATCGCGCTCGGTGCCAACGACCAGCACACAGTGCGGGCGTTCAACGAGGCGGCGAGCTGGCCCGGCCCGTCGCTCATCGTCGCCTACAGCCACTGCATCGCCCACGGCATCGACATGACCGACGGCCTGTCGCACCAGAAGGCGGCGGTGAAGTCGGGCTACTGGCCGCTGTACCGGGTCGACCCGCGCGCCGAGCAGCCGTTCTCCCTGGACTCGCGGACGCCGTCGATGACCTTCGCCGAGTTCGCCGCCACCGAGTCCCGGTTCACCCGGCTCGGCGCGGTCGCCCCCGACGCGGTCGCCGAGCTCGAGGATCTCGCCCAGCGCGACATCCGCACCCGCTGGGAGACCTACGAGCACGAGGCCGCCGCCGCGCCCCGCACCGGCGACGCCTCGCAGACCTGACCGACCGCCAGACCTGACCGACCGCCTGACCCCCGCCGCCGTCCGCTGCCCAGCCGGACGGCGGTGGGGGCCCGGGTGGGTCAGAGCCGGCGAGCTACGGGGGCTCGCCACGTAATGTCTGGATGTTCCGGTCGATTTGTGCCGGTTCCGCGGGATGTTCAGTTCTCGTGTTTCAGTCTTAGGAGGGTTCGGCGTTGACGGAGAAGGTTGGTCCGGAGTGGGGGCCGCTGGCGGCCCTGGCCGGCGAGTGGGAGGGCGACCAGGGTGTCGACGTCGCCTTCGGCAACGTCGAGGGTTCGATGATCACCACCCCGTACCGTGAGCGGGTCACCCTGAAGCCGTTCGGTCCGGTGGACAACGGCACGCAGCACCTCTACGGCCTCGACTACAAGATGGCCGCGTGGCGGTTCGGGGAGGAGAACCCCTTCCACACCGAGCTTGGCTACTGGCTGTGGGACGCCGAGCTCGGCCACGTCATGCGCAGCTTCCTGGTGCCCCGCGGGCAGACCCTGATCGCCGGCGGCGTGGTCGCGCCCGACGCGACCAGCTTCACCCTGCGCGCGGACCTCGGCTCCACCACGTACGGCATCCTGTCCAACCCGTACCTGGCCCGCGCGGCGAACACGACCTCCTACGAGGTGACCTTCACCGTCAACCCCGACGGCAGCTTCGCCTACGACGAGACCACCACGATCGACCACGCGCGGGTGGCCAGCGGCCCGGTCGCCCACACCGACCGCAACGTCCTGCGCCCCGTCGCCTGACGCCGGTCGCCTGACACCCGTCGTCTGACGCCCGACCCCTGGCCTCGCCGGCCGGTGGTCGCGGCCCGACACCGGTGGCCCGCAGTTGCGGTGCGTTCCGTACGGTCCGGCTCCTCGAGCCGTACACGGCGCACCGCAACCGGAACCGCGTCAGGTCACGTTTGTCCGGTCCAGGCCACCCCTCGACCATGGTGTCGATAGTCTCCCGAAGCCCGCCCGCGGCAGATGCCTGTCGCGCTGATGGCTCGAGAGAGGCCAGGTCGTCGTGCGACTGTCATCGTCGGACCCCCGGGCAGCCCACTGGTTCGCCCGGGGCTTGTCGCTGGCCGGCGCCGTCCTGTGCGGTGTGTTCTTCTTCGGGTGCGGTGCGAGCGGTTCCACCGGGTCGTCCGCGGTGTCCCCGGCCGGCTCGCTGGCCACGACCGGGACGGCCCCCGCCGCCGCGAGCGCCTCCGCCGCCGCGACCGCCAAGACCGCCGGGACCGCTACCGGCGTCGCGGCGCGAACCGCAGCCGCCGCGACCGGAGCCGGTGCGACGGTCCTGCCCGCCGGTGCGTCGTCCGGTGCCACTGCCGGGGCGCGCAACCTCCCGGTGGACGCTGCGCTGCGCGAGCAGCTCGTCGCCGCGTGGGTCGCCGGGCATCAGGGGCCGGACAGCGCCTCCCTCTCCCGGTCGGATGTCGCGTCGACCGCGGCGGGCTCCGTCTACTACGCGCAGGAGACCGGCCCCGGGACCTACTGGGCCGTCGCCGACTTCGAGCCGTCGGCGAGCGCCCTGGCGAAGGGCAGGAAACTCAACGGGGCGGCCGGGGACCCCCTCATCGCCTTCCAGGACGGTCCGTGGCTGTTCACCCGCCCCAAGGGCGGATCATGGAAGCTGGCCGGCGACACGGGCGGGCAGCTCTGCGCCTCCTCGGTGCCTCCCGCCGTCGCCGCGGTGTGGAACCTGCCCCGAGAAGGCTGCTGATCTTCCGCTGCACCGCGGGCGGCTCGGGTCGCCGGGGAGCGGCGCGGCGGTGCGCGGCGGGCCGCGGGCCCCGCGCGGTTCGGCATCAGGAAGCGGAGGTCGGCGAGGCCGCTGATCGGGCGTCGCCCGCCGGGGTGAGAGGGACGACGAGCAGGGAATTGCTTGGCGAGGCGGCCGGGGCATCGACCGAGGCCGGCACGGTCGCGGAGGGCGTCGCCGGGGAGCCGTCCGTCGACGGCGGTGATGGGGACGGCGTGGTCGTCAGCCTCGGCGCGACGCTGGATGTGGTACGTGAGCGGGCCGGGGCCGAGGGAACGGCGGACGGGAGCGCGGTCGGGGCGGCGCTGGTCGCCCCGACCGGCGCCGGCGCGGTGGCGGTGGCGGACGGCGACGGTGTTGCGGTCGGCCTGGGCGGGCTGGCCTGTGTTGGGGCGGCGGCAGGGGGCGTGGCAGTTGGCTGCGCCGCGGGCGTCGCCGGCGGCGCGGCGTCGGCGCCGGGCAGGACCGGCGTGGTGGTGTAACCGGCGGTCCAGGCGAGGACGGCGCGCAGGTAGCTCGACGACGGGTTGTAGCTGTAGACGGCGGCTCGCAGCGCGGCGGGATCGGCGAGGTCGCGGTCGTGGCGGCAGAGGTAGCCGGCGGCGGAGAGGGTCGCGTCGTCGACGTTGTTCGGGTCGGCCTGGCCGTCGCCCGACCCGTCGCGGCCCGCCCACGCCCAGGTGGTGGGGATGAACTGCATCGGCCCGACGGCCCGATCGTAGCGGCGGTCGCCGTCGAGCCGCCCGCCGTCGGTGTCCCGGACCAGGGCGCGGCCGTCATGCCCGTCCAGTGCCGGGCCGAGGATGCGGCTGGTGATGGTGCCCTCGGCGGTGATCGCGCGGCCGACGCCGTGGCCGGACTCGATGCGGCCGATGCCGGCGAGCAGTTGCCAGCGCAGGTGACAGCCCGGCTGATCGGCGGCGGTGCGAGCCGCGGCCTTCCGGTAGGCGGTCAACATCCGGGCGGGGATCCGCCGGTCGGCGGCGGTCAGCGTCAGCGTCCGGGCAGCCGAGGGCGGCGTCGCGGCCGGTGGACTGGTGGTGATGCTCGCGAGCGGCTGGCCGTCCGGCCCCACCGGCGTCAGCCCTGTCGGCGGCGTTGGCGGGCCGGCGGTTGTCGTGGTGCCGGTGTCCGGGACGGCCGGCTGGAGCGGAGGAAGATCGAGGTCGTAGTCCCGAGTGGGCGGGTGCGCGGCCGGTGGCGGGGCGGCGGCGCGGGCGGCGTCGGCGGCGCGGGGGGCCGCTCCGGGGACGAGGCACAGCGCGACGAGCAGGCCGATCATCGGCGCGGCGGCGAGCATGCCGGCGGTGCGGGACCGCCGGCCCGCCGGGCCCTCGTTACGGCCGCGGTCCTGTCCGTCCTGCTGGCCCCGCCCGCTCCACCGGCCCCGCCCGCCCTGCTCGCCCTGCCGGCCCCGCCCGCCGTGCCGGCCCGGTGCGGCGGGTCCGTCCCGTCGGGCGTGGCGTCTGGGGGTCGCGGGGGAGCGCAGCCCAGGTCGGAGGTCGGCCTGTCGGTCGGATCGCGGATCGGGACGTGGCTCGGCGTGCCCGTCCGCGGGCCGCACGGAATGCGGAGGTGGCGGCGTCGGGCGGTGCCGGCCGGCCGCGGTGGCGCCGGCGCCGGCGCGGTGGCGTCCAGGGTGCTCGGGCGCACGGCTCATACCGATGGCCTCCCTCGGTGGGACAGGTGGATGGAGCCGTACGGACGGCGACCCGCGCGACACCGCGGATTCGGTCGGCACGGCCACCGCGCCGCCTTTCCGGACCGCGTTCCCGGACCGCGTTCCCGGACCGCGTTCCCGGACCGCAATCGAGTACCGGAAGATGCCCGTGTACAGACGCCCCGTTCGGCTTTCCTTCCCGGGCCACATGGTTTCCACGGCAGCGATCCGTGGCTGGCAGCCCGAAGCCCCGACAATGATCGACGATGCCGAACCCGGGTCGTTCCAGGCTCGGATCCGGAATAGGACTTTGGCATATGACCGGCAATCTGTCAGCCAGTCGGAGCGGGAAGTTCCCTGCTGCTCCTAACGATCAATGGTGCGCGACTCGCATCGAGTGATCGACTTTGGTTGCTGTCCGTATTCGGCGCGATCGTGGATGACCGCTTCGGTCGCTCTCCATCAGGTCTCTGACCTCGGCGTTTCAGCCCGAAGGTCGGCACCGCCCGGCGTGAACGCCACCGCTTACCGAGGGCGTCGATCTGCTCGCGTGGTGCGGGGTGGCAGCTCGTCGCTGGCCATCGATCGATAACCAGATGGCAGAGGGCGGCGGTGCGTTTCCGGCAAGTAACACACCACTGTGTGACCCAAGTTACCCAGGTCGCGGAACGTATATCGGTGGGGCGCCGATCGTGCGGTCGCCACTCACTGACGGTTGCGGTAAGGGCGTGCAGAAGGGTCGTCGGCGCCCTCCTCCATCACGCCGAGCAGTCGATCACCGCGGTCTCCGCGAGTCGGCGATTACCCTGCGCAACACAACGGAAGACCAATGGCCCGAATCGCTCCTGTACCGAGATCTGCGCACCTGTCATTTTCGGTGCTCAGTGCGGTTCCCGTTCCCCTCGGTGACCGCACTCACCACCGCCTCCGGACACTTTCGTTTCCGGCATGATCGGAGTTGGCGTGAAGCGCGCTTTCCTCGGGCGACCTCGCGTGTCGTTCACCCGTTTCCTTGGCTTGCTGCTGGTTGCCGTTCTGGCCGTGACGATCGTGGAGTTCACCCCGGCCGGACGGAATGCGGCGCAGGCCGCCACGACCCCGTCCGGCGGCGCCCGACAGCCCGCATCGTCCGGTCCGGCCGAGCGGCCGGATCTCGTCTCGGCGCAGCTTGCGGCGCGTGCGGAGAAGCGGCGGATCGAGGTGACGGGTCAGCGTACGGAGTCGACGTCGACGTTCGTGAACCCGGATGGGACGGTCACGGTCGACTCCTATTCGGGTGTCCGCCGGGTCCGCCGCGGTGACGGTTGGGTGGACGTCGACGCGACGCTGGTGCTGGCGGACGGGAAGGTCACGCCGAAGGTCGCGAAGGCGGGGATCGTGCTGTCGGCCGGGGGGAAGGCGGGCGGTGACGTGGCGACCCTGGTCGACGGTGGCCGCGAGCTCGCCTTTGCCTGGCCGGGCGCGCTGCCCGCGCCGACGCTTGCCGGCAGCACGGCGACCTACGCCGACGTGGCGCCCGGCACCGATCTGGTGGTCAAGGTCGTTCCGACGGGTTACGACGTGCGGATCGTCGCGCACACCGCGGCGGCGGCGCAGGCGGCGTTGCGGTTGCCGTTGCGGTTGAAGGGGTTGACCGCCGAGCGGACGTCGGCGGGGGAGCTGCGGCTGTCGGCGGGGGGGAAGGTCGCGGCTCGTTCGCCGTCGCCGTTGATG
>NZ_LJPA01000033.1:0-83818 GCF_001414035.1 Frankia sp. ACN1ag
GGCGGGGATCGTGCTGTCGGCCGGGGGGAAGGCGGGCGGTGACGTGGCGACCCTGGTCGACGGTGGCCGCGAGCTCGCCTTTGCCTGGCCGGGCGCGCTGCCCGCGCCGACGCTTGCCGGCAGCACGGCGACCTACGCCGACGTGGCGCCCGGCACCGATCTGGTGGTCAAGGTCGTTCCGACGGGTTACGACGTGCGGATCGTCGCGCACACCGCGGCGGCGGCGCAGGCGGCGTTGCGGTTGCCGTTGCGGTTGAAGGGGTTGACCGCCGNGCGGACGTCGGCGGGGGAGCTGCGGCTGTCGGCGGGGGGGAAGGTCGCGGCTCGTTCGCCGTCGCCGTTGATGTGGGATGCCCACGTCGATCCGAAGGTGAAGCTGCCGGACCGTACCCGNGGGGTCGACAGCGCGCTGGAGGGCGCCGGCGCGGCGCCGACCCTCGCGCTCAAGCCGGACAAGGCATGGCTCACTGACCCGTCCCGCCAGTATCCGGTGACGATCGACCCGGCGGCGACCCTGGCGGACAACCTCGACACTGATGTGAACGACGCGAATCCGACGACGAACTATGACACGAACGACATTCTGCGGGTCGGTAACTATCAGGGTGCGGCGGTGAACCGGTCGTTCCTGCGGTTCGACGATTCGGCGATCAAGAACCGGCATGTGACGTCGGCGGTGTTGAACCTGTGGCAGGGCGGGTCGGCGACGTGCACGGTCGAGCCGACGNTCGTGCAGGGCGCCAGCGGCATGGGGGCGGGGACGACGTGGAACTCCCAGCCGAGCGCGGACGGTCACAACTGGGGTAGTGCCACGTTCAACAACGGCGGCTCGTGCACCGGCTCGGGNGGNACGAACATCGACATCACCGGGCTGGTGGACGCCTGGGCGCACAACGGTGCGCCGTCGCCGGAGGCGCTGACGATCCGGGCGCCGAGCGAGTCGGATGCGAACCAGTTCAAGTACTTCTACTCGGGNGACACGATGCTCGCCCCGCACATCTCCACGACNTACAACTCCTACCCGGGCACGGTCGCGGGCCGGTTCACCAGNCCGTGTTCGGCGCAGTGNGGNGGCAGNCCGGCGATGGTGCTGACGAACACGACCACGCCGACCCTGTCGGGTTCCTCGCGTGATCCTGATGGCGGGCAGGTGCGGGTCGACGTCGAGGTGTGGAATTCGGACGGCTCCACGAAGATCACCGGNGGGTCGGTGGCGAACACNCCGTCGAACTCGCCNGCGTACTGGACGGTGCCNTCGGGNCTGCTGACGAACGGCACGGCGTANGAGTGGCGGGCCCGGGCCTACGACGGCGTCGACTACTCGCAGGCCTGGTCGTCGTGGATCCCGTTCACCGTCGACACGACCGCCCCCGCGGCCCCGACCGGACTGAGCTCGGCGGCGTGGGCGTCCGGTGGCTGGGCGTCGGCGACCTCGGGCACGTTCACCTGGACNTCGCCCGGCGGGGACACCCAGTCGTTCCTCTACGGCCTCGACCAGCCGTCCCCGGCGACGGAGACGACGGCCACGACGACCCCGTCGCTGACCNCGNCCGCNGGCCTGCACACCTTCTNCGTGCGGACGAAGGACAAGGCGGGCAACCTGTCGCCGGTCGTCTCCTACGGCTTCGGGGTGGGCGCGGGGGCGCTCGCGCAGCCGGCGGACGGCGCCCGCGTCCAGCGGTTCACCACGCTGGAGGGGCAGGCGCCGTCGGCGCAGACCCAGGTGACGTTCCAGTACCGGCTGGGCACGAACACCGCCACCGGCTGGACGGACGTTCCCACCGGCGCCGTTGTCGTGGCGGGTACGTCGACGCATCCGTCCTGGCCGATGGTCCGCAACGGCTCCGGCCTGTTCGACAAGCTGACCTGGGACCTCGCCGCCACGATGACCGCCGCGGGCGCCCCCGACGGGCCGGTGCAGGTGCAGGCCTGCTTCCGGGACGCCTCCAACACGGTGACCTGCGTGCCGGCGCACACGATCCAGTACACCCGGCGCGCGTTCGCCGACGCCGAGGCCACCCAGGCCGTCGGGCCGGGCTCGGTGGCCCTGCTGACCGGCGACTACTCGGTGTCCGCCACGGATGTGTCGATGCCGACGTACACCGGCAGCCTCACCGTCGGGCGCACGTTCACCACCCTGTCGGCGAACGCGCCGGCCGGCGCCGGGCTGACGGTCGACCCGTCGACCCCGGCGGCGGCCGGCTGGTTCGGTAACGGCTGCACGTCCGCGGGTAACGCGGTGACCGCGTCGTTCACCGCGCCGGCGAACGCGCTGCTGCTCGCGCTCGCCGACACCGGTTCGACGGGTTCCGGTGCGAGCACCGGCCCGTCGGTGTCGGACTCGGGCGGGCTGACCTGGACCCGGATCGGCAGTTCGGGGGCGAACGGTACCAAGGACGAGGCGCTCGCCTGGTGGGCGAAGACGTCGAGTTCGGCCGCCCGGACGGTGACGTTGACGTCGTCGACGAACACCTGCTCGAAGTTCCTGCAGGTCCTGGTGGTGATGAACGCGAACCTGACCACGCCGATCGGCGCGACGAACATCGGCCCGTCGGGGAACACGACCGCCGGGGTGTTCAACCAGTCGGTGACCTCGACGGTGGCCGGGTCGATGGCGGTCGCCGCGGTCGCGGACTGGAACGCCGCCGGCGCCCCGACCCCGGCCGCCGGGGTCACCCTGCAGGGCACCTACAACCAGTACGACCTCACCGGCGCCGCCCTGTACAAGACGGCGGCGTCCACCGCCCCCGGCCAGGCGCTGACCGTCGCCACCACGGCGCCGTCCGGGGCGACGAACTCGTGGGCGATGTTCGAGGTGCTGCCCGCCGGTGCGTCGAACGGGATCTTCGGTCCGGGGTGGACGGCGAGCATGCCCGGCCCCGACGCCGGCGCCGCCGACGAGACCCTCACCGACAGCACCGACTCCGGTGGGTATGTCACCTTCACTGACGACACCGGTGTCCAGGACGTCTACGCCCGCAGTGGCACCGGCGGCTACCCGTACGCCTACACCGGTGTCGGTGACGACGCCGTCGACGGCAGCACCCTGACCAAGGACTCCGCCACCCAGTTCACCCACACCGACGTCGACGGCTCGAAGACCGTCTTCGTCGCGCAGACCGTCGGCGGCACCACGGTGTGGCATCCCAGCCAGGTCGTCGAACCCGGCTCGAACACCACCTCGACCTTCACCACCGACTCCGCCGGCCGCACCACCCGCATCCTCGGGCCGGTACCGGCCGGGGTGTCGTGCACGACGCTGGTGGCCGGCTGCCGGGCGCTGAACCTGACCTACGCGTCGTCGACGACGGCGACGGGTACCGGCACCGACCCGGCTACCTGGGGTGACTACACCGGCCGGTTGAGCTCGCTCGCGTTCGCGCTCAACGGCAACAGCCCGGTGAACGTGGCCGTCTACGCCTACGACGCCAACGGCCGGCTGCGTTCGGCGAAGGACCCCCGCACCGGCCTGACCACCACCTACAGCTACGACACGGCCGGCCGCCTGTCCACGCTCACCCCACCCGGCCAGGCGACCTGGACGCTGGCCTACGACGGGTCGGGCCGGATCTCGACGGTGTCGCGTCCGACGCCGGCGGGGCCGACGGCGACGCAGACGATCGCCTACGACATTCCCGTGTCGGGCAGCGGCGCGCCGATCGACCTGTCCTCGGGTGCGGTGGCCGGCTGGGCGCAGCAGGACCTGCCGCTCTACGGCGCCGGGGTGTTCCCCGCCGACCACGTGCCGGCCGCGACGCCGACATCGTCGGACTGGCCGTACGCCGACCTCACCTACCTCAACACCGACGGCCGACAGGTCAACAGCGCCTCCTACGGCAACGGCGCCTGGCAGATCACCACCACCGAGCATGACACCAACGGCAACACGATCCGCACCCTGACCGCGGAGAACCGCAACCAGGCCTTGGCCCCGACCGCGGACACCGATCCGCTGGTCACCTCGCTGACGACGTCGGCGGCGCGTTCCCAGCTGCTCGACACCCGCACCGTCTACACGGCCGATGGGGTGTCGGTCACCGACACCTACGGCCCGACGCATCGGATCGTGGACAACGGCGGTTCCCGCTACTCCGCTCGCGAGCATGTGCACACCGACTACGACCAGGGCGCCCCGTCGTCACCGACGCCGTACCGGTTGCCGACGACGGTGACGACCACGGTCCGCCTGCCCGACGGCACCGACGTCGACACCCGCAAGACGGTCAACGGCTACGAGGCGAAGACCGGCGCGGACGCGGCGACCTCCGGGTGGAACCTGCGTAAGCCGACGACGGTGACGACGTGGATGGGCGGCGGGTCAACGCCGGACATCGTGCGGACCACCTACTACAACGCGGCCGGCAACACGGTGGAGTCGCGCCAGCCGAAGGCGAACAGCGCCGGCACCGATGCGTTCACGACGGTGACGTCGTACTTCACGGCGACGGGCACCGGTGGGTGTGTGAACGCCTCCTGGACGGGCCTGGCCTGCACCTCCGGCCCGGCGGCGCAGCCGTCGACAGGCAACCCGCTGCCGGTGTCGACCTACACCTACAACGACCTCAACCAGACCCTGACCGAGGTCGAAACCGTCAACACCACCACCCGCACCACCACCTTCACCTACGACACCGCCGGCCGGAAGACCTCGGAGGCCATCACTGCGAGTCCGGCCGCCGACGGCGGCACGACGCTGCCGACGGCGACCTACGGCTACGACTCGTCGACCGGCCTGCCGACCACGACGACCGCGAACAGCATCACCTTGACCAGCGGGTATGACTCGTGGGGTCGGACGACCTCGCAGACTGACGCTGACGGCAACACCGCGTCCACGACCTACGACATTGACGGCCGGATCGCCACGACGGGGGATGGCAAGGGCACTTATACCTACACCTATGACGGCACCACCGGCGAGCACCGCGGCCTGGTCACCAGCCTGAACGTCGGCGCCGGTTCGGCTCCGTCGACGTTCACGGCGGGGTACAACGCGGATGGGAAGGTGACGTCGGAGACGTATCCGAACGGTCTGGTCGCGGCGACCCGCTACGACGACAACGGCGAACCGACCACGCTCACCTATGCGATGGCCGGCAACCCATGGTTGGCGTTCGCCCAGGCGAACTCGGTCTACGGCCAGGTCCGGATCGACTCGACCCCGGCATCGTCGAAGGCGTTGGGCTATGACCTGTCGGGCCGCCTGACGTCGGTGGCGGACACGGTGAGTTACGGTGGTCCAGCGCAGTGCACCACCCGGGTCTACGCCTACGACGCCGAATCGAACCGCAACAGTCTGTCGAGCTACCCCGACGCCGGGGGCAGCGACGCGGGAACCTGTTCCACGTCGACGTCGCCGACGGTATATTCCTTCTCCTATGATCAGGCCGACAGGCTCACGAACACCGGCTACGCCTATGATCTGTTCGGCCGCACCACCATCGATCCGTATCCGCCGGCGGGCAGCTCGGCGAGTCTCGGCTACTACGTGAACGACCTCGTCGCCTCCGAAACCGTGGGCTCCGCGACCCGGACCTACGCTCTTGACCCGGCCCGGCGTATCCGCTCCTGGGCCGACGGCTCGACGACCAGCGTCAACCATTACGCGACCAGCTCCGGGGACAGCCCGGCGTGGATCGGCGTCGGCACGGCCTGGACCCGTAACATCACCGGGATCGGCGGCGACCTCGCCGCCACCCAGACCGACACCGGCACCGTCACCCTGCAACTGGCCAACCTCCACGGCGACGTCGTCGCCACCGTCGACGACAACACCTCCGCCACCTCCCCGGCCAGCTACGCCGAATCCACCGAGTTCGGCAGCCCCTACTTCCCCTCCACCGCCTACCCCCGCTACGGCTGGCTCGGCGCCAAGGAACGCTCCCGCGACACCCTCTCCGGCCTCACGTTGATGGGCGTCCGCCTCTACGATCCCAGCCTCGGCCGCTTCCTCCAGACCGACCCCGTCCCCGGCGGCTCCGACAACCCCTACGACTACGCCCAGCAGGACCCCATCAACGACTTCGACCTCAGTGGACAATGGGGCTGGCGCAAGTGGGCGAAGGGCGCCCTAGCCGTAACCGCTGTGGTCGGGGGCCTCGCTTGCGGTGCGAGCGTGGTCTGTGGTGTGGCCGTGGGCGCTGCAGCGGGCCTCGCGATGTACAGCGCCGGCCATGCCGGGACTAGCTCGTGGAGTTGGCGCGGTGCTGGACTGGCTACGGGCATTGGTGGGCTATCGGGTCTGACCTGGGGCGGAGCTACGAGCCGAATCGGTTGGCGCTTCGGCTCCAAGAACGCTTCTGGGCTGGGAGTTCGCTTCAGCAGCAAAGGAGGGCGTGGCACCGACTTCCTCTGGAACGGATCGAGAAAGTTCGCCATCCATTCGCACCGCTTGCCTGGCAGGCGGCTGCCCTTCTCGATCCACTACCACCGCAGACCGGGCATCGGTCGCCACCGTCCTTGGGAAGGGTGGTAGTCCGGAACATGAGTGCCAACTCTGTCGGCGTCCAGCCGCCCATCGTCTTGTTCGATGTGGATGACTTCCTCTATAGTTTCTCGTCGGTCCACGCACTACTTGAATGGTACGAGCCTCTCATGCAAGAAGAATCGAACGGCTGTTTCGATTCCCTTGCGCGGATGGTGACTGTGAACGCAGAGGGAGGAGGTTGGCAGGCTCGACTTGCGGACGACGGCGATGGGGACGCCCTGAGGGGCCGGGCCCATGCATTCCTCGCGCGATACGAGCCGGCCCATCTGGATCTCGCTGACCTCCCTGACATGGCCCTGGTCGAATCGCTTGCTCGCCTGCAGAGGTATGCAATTCGATGACCGCTGTCCTTATGCGGCTGCAGCCCTGGGTGTGCTAAAGATGCCCTATCCGATAAAGGATACCGGGTCTTGAAGGCACTGTTTGAGATTGATGGGACCGCCTATTCTGCCTCAAGAAGGGTGTGGGGCCCTGTCGAATGGGAATCTCGTCATCTAGCAGGTGGGCCGAATAGGCGACGGTCTCGACGCGCGTGAAAGTGGTTTAGGGAAATGGCAAGTTGATCGTAGTGCGACGACTGAATCCGCCCCGGGCCTCCAGGAGGCCCGGGGCGGATTCAGAATCACTGTTCTACATCCAAGACGAAGCTGATATAGTCACCGAAGCGTAAGCATCCCGGTCTCCACCGGACCCGGAACGGTTCACTCCTGGGCGCGGCGTAGTGTCCGAACATGCATTACGATCTGGCTCGCGACCAGTGGCAAGCCATCGAAGCCGGTGCAGTCGTGGGGCCGGACGGCCGTAGGTACGTGAGGCGCGGCACGCGCATGAAGCGGAAACAAGCTGCAGCTTTTGCAGCCAGCGGTTGTCCGTTGCTCGTCTACTGGCCCGGGGTCCTGCCCGACAAGACTCGCGTGGAGTGGTTCGATGGCACGGACGCGCTGTCGGCCTGGAAAGCGCATCGCTCCTCCGTTACCAGCGATCCATCTCACGCGGCGAGGGGATCGGCGTTGACAGCCGGACTCTGGGAGTCCACGGAGGAGGAACCCCTTCTCGTGCTGACCTGGCATCACTAGCCTCGGGCTTTCGTGCGCCCAGCAGACTGGAGGTGACGCCGTGTAGCGGATGATCCACCATTCGTAAGCTCGTCGTCGCTTGCCGGTGTGAGTCCGGTCCGGGTAGCTGCCAGGAAGGCCCGGTAGCAGACTGGCGGCTTGGTCGGGTAACTGGCCGGGTCGAAGCCCAGTGTCAAAAGCCCTGCAAGGGGGAGCGACTGGACGGTCCGTAGCATGAAGCGAAGCCTGCCGCCTCGTTAGAGGCCCTGTGGGGCTCCAGAACCCCGATTTGGGCGGTGACCTGCACGTTTGCCCGCCGGACGGGGCCTGTGTCGGGCAGGCTGGATGGTCATGGTGTGGTCGCTGCTCTACGCCCTGACACGCAACACTCTCGGACTGATGTTGCTCCGGGTGCGCGGCGACACCGCGAAAGACGTGGAGCTCCTCATCCTGCGACACCAGGTGGCAGTGTTACGACGGCAGGTGAATCGTCCGACGCTGGAACCGGCGGATCGGGTGATCCTCGCAGCCCTGTCCCGACTGCTCTCCCGAGCCCGCTGGGGTTCGTTCTTCGTCACCCCAGCCACCCTGCTGCGCTGGCACCGCGACCTCCTCGCACGCAAATGGACCTAGCCACGGAAGTCGCCCGGTCGGCCGCCGGTTTGCAGGGAGATCCGCGAGTTGGTCCTGCGTCTCGCACGGGAGAACCCGATCTGGGGCCACCGCCGGATCCAGGGCGATCTGATCAACTGGTCGGCAGGGTCAGTCATGCCCTGCCATCCCGTAACGCAACAGACCCACGGATCCTGCACCGCGGCGGGCCGACGCCTTTGGGCGGACGTTTCTGTGCGCCCAGGCGTCCGGCCTGCTGGCCTGCGATTTCTTCACGGTGGACACCGTGTTCCTGCAGCGGATCTACGTGTTCTTCGTCGTCGAACACGCCACCCGCCGTGTTCATGTTCTCGGGGTCACGAAGCAGCCGACCGCAGCGTGGGTCACCCAGCGGGCACGGAACCTGCTGATGGATCTCGAGGAGCGCAGCCACCGGTTCCGGTTTCTCCTCCGTGACCGCGATACGAAGTTCACAGCTTCGTTCGATGCAGTCTTCACCGGGGCCGGTATCGACGTGGTACGCACACCCCCGCAAGCCCCACAGGCGAATGCGATCGCGGAACGCTGGGTCGGCACCGCCCGCCGTGAGTGCACCGACAGACTCCTGATCGTCTCCGAACGGCACCTGACATCGGTCCTCGACAGCTACGCCGAGTATTTCAACACCCATCGGCCTCACNGCTCCCTCAGCCAGCACCCACCCGACTCGTCACCCGTGGTCGCCCCGACGTCGAATTCCACCGTCCGGCGCACCCGCATCCTCGGCGGATTGATCAACGAGTACCGTAACGCCGCCTGACCCCTCCCGCGGAGGATCACCTCAACCGCAAAAGGCCAGCTCACAGGCCGAAACCCGGATTCTGGAGCCCCACACGATGAAAGTGCCGCAGATAGTAGTAGATCTAAGAGAAGCGATTCCGGAGAACGTCGCCATCTCGTGGAAGCTGCCCGGCGCGAGCCCGAACCTGGTGGATATCGAGGTCGACAGAGACGATGACTGCTTCCTGTCGATCTGGTATCTGACGAAACCTGGAAGCGCGCGAATGCTGCTCGAGGGATATACCATCGACGACGTCCGACCTGAGCATGTGATCAAATTCGTGAGAATGTTTGCCGAGGACACCTTCTCCGTCAAACTGGAAAAGTCCTGGCTC
The DNA here is from genome assembly GCF_001414035.1 of Frankia sp. ACN1ag. Taxonomy (NCBI): domain Bacteria; kingdom Bacillati; phylum Actinomycetota; class Actinomycetes; order Frankiales; family Frankiaceae; genus Frankia; species Frankia sp. ACN1ag. The sequence continues at coordinate 9,309 of NZ_LJPA01000033.1, forward strand.
GGGCGGCGGTTCACAATATATTTCATCATTGACGAGACGACTTATGCCGCTTCGCGAAGGGCGCGAGATCCTGCACCGTGGGAGTCTCGCCATCTCGATGCAGATTGAGTCTAGTCCAAGTGCCGATCCCGGCGCGACGGGTGCAGTCGTGGTCGGGCTTCCTCCAGACCGTCCTCAAGGGGCTGTGCAACGAACCAGTGCTGCCCGCATGCTGGGAGGCACGGCTTCGTGGATGACGTGGTGAACGACCTCCAGAGAAATTCTCGCAAGCGGGCAGGTGTAAAATGAAAACGTGGACTGGTCGAGTATGAAAAGTGTGCCGATCGGCCATAACGGCCCACACTGTTGCGCCGACATGCATGGACAGGTCACCTTCATCTGTGAGGATGGTCATGTGGAGCCACAGGACTGCCCGGACGTCCTCGTTGGCTTCACGCCGAAGTATCAGGAGTNCGGGATTTGGATTCATGATGGCGGTTCATCCCGGGTAGGTATCGCATACTGCCCGTGGTGCGGCGCACGACTGCCAGACTCCGTTCGCGTTAGGTGGTTCGATGCTCTCGAGCGGATCGGACTCGATCCGGATGACGCTGCACTGCCGCCGGAGTACGAGGATGAAAGATGGTTGATCGAACACGGGGAGTCGATGTGAGTGGAGTCCGCCGAGGTCGGGCGTGACGAGCAAGGATCTGACGACTCGTGCAGGCGGCGACCGATGGCCGATTTGGTGTTCCGGCTCGATCTTCATGCCAGGCTTTCCGCTCGGGCGTCACGGCGGCTCCGAGCGGCTCACCCACACCGACGCCGACGGCACGAAGACGGTGTTCACTGTCCAGACCGTCGGCGGGGTGACGACCTGGCATGCTCCTCTCCTGTGTGGAGTTGTCGATGAACTATCTTCAAGGATCGGAATCGACTGATGTCGGACGGCGGGAGTTCTGTCGATCGCGAGTTATTTGAGTCTGGATATCTGGAATCCCTGTCGGATCAGGAGTTTGAAAGCCGAGTGCGAAAGATTGGTGAACTCGGTGCCCAAGGATGCCGGCAGGCATGTGATCTACTCCATCGCACTCTGCTGGTCGAGCGTGCCGAGGCCCGCCAGGTCGCCCTCCTCGCCGCCATGAAGACGAAGAAATGCAGCCATCTTCCGCTTGCTCCGATCGCCGGACTTCTGCGGTCGCGGAGCTTGCTGGTTCCTGGGTCGGCAGCACTTCTGCTGGCCGCCTGGGGAGGCGAGGCGGAACAGATCCTTGTCGACTCGCTGGCAGACGCCCGCGGGGGCAGTCTGGACCTTTATCTGTTTGCTCTGGCCAACGGAACGGGGCCGCTCGACGTCGGCCTGTTCACTCCCTATGTCGACCACAGGTCATTGAGCGTTCGCCTGGCGAGCATTGCGGCTTTGGTTGAGCGCGGAGACGCATCGTGTACGGAGAGGCTCGTCGACGCCCTGGCGGTGAGGAGCGAGCAGACGCAGGTGGCGGCGCTGTTCGCGCTTATCGCGGTCGGGGACGCGCGTGCCTGTGACGCGGTGCTGCGCCGGCTGGAACTGGACTCCACCCGGGACCGCGGCTACTTCTTCAGCTTCATCAAGCTTGAACTGACCTTTCTCGCCCAGCACGTCCGGGAACATCCCGAGGTCCTGGCGGCAGCCCGGCGCGTCACGGTCAGGAACTGGAAGCGGCGCACGGATCCCGAGCAGAAGTGGATCGCCCGGTACCTGCCCCAGGTGTCTCCGGAAAGCCCGGATCACCTGCCACCTCCTTCCAACGAGGTGGTCGAGGAGATCCGGCGGCTTGCCCTGGAGGCCGCTCGCGCCGACTGAGCTCCTGCCGATCTGTGGTCATGACGAGACGGCGGAGCAGGACGAGGAGAACGAGCCTGGGTGGATCGTGCCCGGCGTGGAACGCGGGTCAGATCGGTTGCAGGACGTCGCGCCCGGCGTGGCGGAAGGGGCGGCGTGCCCTGTGCACGATGTCCGCCCGGATCGAGGTGACGATATCGACGGCCCGGTCCACCAGGGACTGGATGCCGAAGGTGAAGAAGAGACTGCCCATCGCGAGATCCCCGAGCGCGTACAGCCGCCGGTCCGGGCGTGCGTTCACCGTCAGGCGGCTGGTGGCCCGCTCGAGACAGAACCCGCCGCGCGGATGTCNCTCGGCCAGGCCGGCGTCCACCAGCGACGCCAGCATCGGAGGGGCGAGGTCGCTGACGCCGCCGAGGCGGCCGTTGACGGCGTTGACGACGACGACCGCCCGATGCTCGCCGCGGGCGGTGCTCGCCACGAAGCCGCCCGCGCCCGGCACGATGCGCCGGAGTCCTCCGATCAGCTCGAGCTGCCCGGATTCCAGCAGGTGCAGCAGCGCGGCGGCGCTGGCGGGCGGCATCGGGCAGCACAGGCTCATGAGGGCGCGGTGGTGCTCGGTCAGCAGGCGGTCCTTGTCGTGCTCGGGCAGCAGCGGCCAGACATCCGGTCCGACGTCGGGCATGATCTGCTGCAGGAGGCGCAGCGGGCCGCCCGGTGCGTTGACCTCGCCGAGCTGCCGGCGCAGCCGGTGCGTGGGCTCCTCCCGGCGCGTGGCGTCGAGCTCCGTCCGTACGGCGTCGACGTCCTCGCCCGCCGCCGCGAGCTCGTCGCCGATCATGGTGATCAGATCGGCCAGGGGCAGTGATCGACCCGAGGCGGCCAGCGCCCGCAACCGCGCCGCGGTGACGTGGCGCGGCGTGAACCTGGTGGGCCGCTGCCGCACGGCGGGCAGGACCGCCTGCCGGGAATGCAACTCAATCCTGCCGGTGTGTCCGCGGGCGGCCAGGGCGAGGGCCACGTCGACCGCGGTCAGCCCGCTGCCGATCGCGGCCAGGTCGTCGTCGCGGCGGATCGAAGCCAGCATCTCGGCGGCCGGGTAGGGATCGCGCACGAACCCGGCGCAACCGGCCAGCCCGTACGGGTCGGCGGGTCGTCCCGCGCCGGGGGCGAGGACGGCGTAGTCGACCTCGTGATCCTCGCCGTCCGCGGCGCGCAGGACCAGTCCGTGGCGGGTCGACACGACGCGATGCACCATCCGCCGCTTCAGTTCGACGCGCCAGCCGCGGCCGGCCAGCGTCACCAGCGCCGCCCCGGCGGACTGCTCCAGGTAGTCGCCGAACAGCGCCCGCGGGATGAACTGCGCGCCGGAGATGGGATCGAGGAACGACGGCTCGGTGTCGACGAAGAGCCTACGGGTGGCGAGCCAGGCGGCGAGATGGCCGTCGTCGCCCGCCCGTACCGACATGTCCTGCGGTATCGCGTTGACCCGCATCGCGTCCAGATCGGGCTGATAGGGGCGACCACGCCACAGGTGTCGCCCGCCGTCGAAGACCGTCAGTGCCCCGGCGGGAAGGTCCTGCTGCTGGGCCAGCGCGTCGAGAAGGCAGACCGCGGACGCGCCGCCACCGATCACGCCGATCCTTGGGGTGGCTGACATCGCCTACCTCGACTGTTGGCTCTCCAGTGGCCCACCCGGCAGCCGCCGCCGAGGTGGTCGAGCGCCCGACGGGCACGGCTGGCCGGGTCGATGGTCCGACTGCGGGGCGGGGTCACGACCGGGGCGATCACGTCGGGCCGAGGGCGTTGCACGTGCCGCCGTCATCGTACGGCTACCTTCGCAACCCGGCTCAGGACAACCGAGCGTCGAGAGCGGTCAGGGCGGCCAGGGCGCCGAGCGGCAGGGAGACCCCCGCCCCGGGGCGGATCGCCGGCTGCGTGGGATTGATGCGGATCAGGCGGCCGTCGGCGACGGACTCGGCGGTGCGCCGCACGGTGGGCACCGCCGTGCCCGCGCCGATCTCGACCACCACCAGCGGGCCGGCCCCGCCACGCGCCGTCACCGCGGCCAGCCAGGACTCGCAGGAGTGCAGCGCGGCGTCGGTGCGCGAGCTCAGCCAGGAGCCGTCACCGAACATGAGGATGTTCGGCCGCGCCAGCTCCCCGCACGAGGCGCAGCGTGGCAGCGGCCCGTCGGCGCGCATCGTGCCCGGGTCGACGTCCACCGTGACCCCGTCGGCCGGCCAGATCCGCCCGTCGCACGGCCGGACGCACTGGAGATGATGAAGGGAACCGTGGACCTCCGCCACCGCGTCGATGCCGGCCCGCTGGAACTGGCCGTCCACGTTGGAGGTGAACACGTGCAGGCCGCCGGGCAGCCGCGCACCCCACCGGCGCAGCACGGCGAAACCCTCGTGCGGCACGGTCGACCGGTACAGGCCGAGGCGGTGGCCGTAGAAACCCCAGGCCAGCGTCGGATCGTCGCGGAAGTGCACCGGGTCGGCCAGCTCCACGAACGACAGGCCGAGGCGTTCGTACGGCGGGTAGGCCCGCCAGAAGCCGGCGTCGCCGCGGAAGTCCGGCAGCCCCGAGTCCACGCCCATCCCGGCGCCCGCGCACACCAGCAGCGCGCCCGCTCCCGCGAGCAGCGCGGCGGCGGCGTCCAAGGCGGTCTCGACCGCGGAGGTGAACCGGCCCGCCGAGGTGGTCACGGGTCGACCGCGGTCGGCAGGACTGGCGTGGGTCATCGCAGCCATTATGGATGATCAACGCGCGGGCCTGGCGGGGCCGGCCCGCAGGAGCCCTACCACTCCTCGATGACGCGCACCCGGCTGCACGCCGTGCCCCTGGCCAGGGCCAGGATCAGCCTGGCGGAGACCGTGTCCGGCGTGATTCCGTTCCGCTCGAACCTGCTCGGTATGCGCCGCAGCGCGGCGGCCTCCCCGTCGGGCGCAGGCCGACCCGTGGTCGGATCCCGCAGGTCGTCCAGGCAGACATGCGTGACGTCCGATGCGATGGCCTCGTCGGATCGGCCGTCGGCCAGATCGGGGAACGTCGTACGGAACGCGGCGACGAACGCGGCCACCCCGGTCCGCTGCCGGAACGTCCCGAACGGGTCCGCCGTGACGGGCGCACCCACGGCAGGTGCGACCTTCCCGGCCTCGGCCCCGTCCTTGGTCGAGCTACATCCGGCCAGTGCCACCAGCGCGACCCCACACACAACGGCGCTGCCAAGCCGCACGACGTCCCCTCTCGACCATCCGGACACCCAGACGGTAGGACATGTCAGCTTGCCGCGGAGGTCTGCTGGCCGCCGGGGGCCGGGGGCGGCAGCACGCGCGGGGCGGGGCGCAGCCCGTCGACGAGCAGCGCGAGGTAGCGGCGGCGGTCGAGGCCCGCCGGGTCCTCGGGGCGCACCGTGGCCAGGGCCATCACGACGACCGCGGACAGGTCCCGGCGCTCCAGCTCGGGACGGACCACGCCGGCGTCGCGGGCGCGGCCGAGCAGCCGTTCCATCGACTCCAGGTAGCGGTGCACGCCCTCGACGTGAAAGGCGTCGGTCTCGCGGGCGAGGGCGAGGATCACCTGCCGGCCGGCCAGCGCCGCCACCGTGGCCTCCAGCGCGCCGACGAGGTCGTGCCACGGGTCGTCGGTCTCCCGGGTCAGCCGGGGCACGATCTCGGTGCTGACGAGGTGGTCGAACACGGCCCGCAGGAGCTGGTCGCGGTTGCGGAACCGGCGGTACACCGTCGCGACCCCGACGCCGGCGCGCCGGGCCACCTCCTCCAGCGTCACCGCCCGCCCGACGTCCTCGAAGGCCTGGTCGGCCGCGGCGATGATCCGCTCGTAGTTGCGCGCCGCGTCGACCCGCAGGCCCCGTCCGCCCGTTGCTTCCACCGGGGCACGCTAACAGCGCGCGGCTCGTTCCCACGTCGGGTGGACGGCGTCCGACCGGTCACCTGAGCGACACCGGCACACCGGCGGCACCCTCATGCGAGCGGCACCCTCCTGCGAGCGGCACCACGGTGGTCGGCGGCGATCCGTGCGACACATCCGGCCCTGACGGGTTAGAACATGGTCATCCGGGCTAAGGACCAACGCATGCCTGCTGACACGGATGACGCGCCCGCCGCCACCCAGCCCACCTCGGCATCATCCGCGGCGCCGGCAGCCTCGGCGGAGTGCGAGCCGGCGAGCGAGAGCCTGACGACGCCACCCGCCCCGGCCGAGCTGCCGCCCGAGGCGCGCGACGCGATCCCGCTGCAGCAGGACGGCGGCGCCGGCAAGAGCGAGAGCGGCCTCACCGTCGCCGTCGCCTTCGTGGCCAACCTGGTCATCGCGATCGCGAAGACGGGGGCGGCCCTGCTCACCGGCTCCGCCTCGATGGTCGCCGAGGCCGCCCACTCCTGGGCCGATACCGGCAACGAGGTCTTCCTGGTGATGGCCAACCGCCGCTCGCGCCGCCCGCCGGAGCCGGGTCACCCCCTCGGGTTCGGCCGCGAGGCGTACGTCTGGGCGTTGTTCGCGGCCATGGGGCTGTTCGTCGCCGGGGGTGCGGTCTCGATCACCCACGGGGTGCAGGAGCTGTTCGCGGGCGAGTCCGGCGGGGACTACCTGATCGGCTACATCGTGCTGGCGGTGTCGTTCCTGCTCGAGGGGACCTCGTTCCTGCAGTCGGTGCGCCAGGCCAGGCCCGAGGCCGCGTCGATGAACCGGGACGTCATCGAGCACGTGGTGGAGACGTCCGACCCGACGCTGCGTGCGGTCTTCGCCGAGGACTCGGCGGCCCTCGCCGGCGTGGTGATCGCGGCGCTCGGGCTGGCGCTGCACCAGATCACCGGCGTGGCGGCCTTCGACGCGCTCGGCTCGATCCTGGTCGGGGTGCTGCTCGGGGTGGTCGCCATCGTGCTCATCAGCCGCAACCGGCGGTTCCTCATCGGGCAGGAGGCCGACCCGCAGGTGCGGGCGGCGACGCTGCGGGCCCTGCTGGCGCTGCCCGAGGTCGACCGGGTCACCCGCCTGCGCCTGGAGGTCGTCGGCCCGCGGATGATCACCGTGGTCGGGGATGTGGACCTGATCGGCGACGACATCGAGCCCAACGTCGCGCTGCGCCTGCGCGGGGTGGAGGCCAAGCTGTCCGCCTCGCCCGCCGTCGTCGACGCCGTGCTCAGCCTCTCCGCCCCCGACGAGCCCTCCCTCACCCCCGACGACGCCCCCGCGGCCACCCGCGCCGCCTCCTGACCCGGTCTGCGCCGCCTCCCGACCCGGTCTGCTTCGTGGGGCCGCTGTTGCCTGTGGGGCCGCTGTCGCCTGTGTGACCGTTGTTGCCTGTGGGGCCGCTGTCGCCTGTGTGACCGCTGCCGCCGCCCCGCCGATGTCCATCCAGAACGCGGCCAGAACGCGGCCAGATCGTGCCGAGGCTTAGGTACGGTTTTTCGGACGAAAAGTGGCACTACCCCTCGGCACGACTGCGTGCATATATGACCACAGTGAGTCGCGAGGACGGAGTGTCCCGTGGCGCGCCGAGCGCCGATCCGAGCCCGGTCGGTGTCACCAGCCGGGCCCGGGGCGGGTGGGCCCGCCGGTGGGCCCGGCGCGACGAGGATCCTGTCCGGGGGCGGATCTGCCCGTCGCGGCGCTGACCTCGCCGAGCGCCGCGGAGACGCCCCGTGCCGGACGTCCCCGCAGCAGTGCCATGTCCATCACGATGTCGCAGTTGAACACCGGGTTGTACCAGGCGAACCGGTAACGGCCCTTCGGGTTCCGGCGAACCGGCCGGGGCAGCCCGGCGCCCCAGGGCCCGGTGGGCCGGGCCGGCCAGACCGCCAGCACCTCCCGGCGGCCCAGCCGGATGACGTCGGCGCGGGCGACCTGCGGCCAGGCGCGTTCGTAGCGCTGGCCGCCGCACTCCGCGCGCAGGCTGTGCGGGCCGATCGTCAGTCTCGGCGGCCGCAGGCCGATGCGCAGCCGCCACCAGCCCGGGAGCAGCGCGGCGGCGCCGACGACAGCGAAGATGCCGGCCCCCAGGAACGCGGCGGAGATACCACTGGAGTTGTAGCCCCGGTAGGTGAACAGGAGGTCGACGAGGACGATCAACGCCGCTGCCAGCAGGACGACGCCGACGCCCACCAGCAGCGAGCCGACGACCAGCAACCTCCACCGCCGTCCCAGGAAGACGGCGTCGTCGGCGGCAAGGTGGCGGGGCACCTGGGCCGGCTGCGGGGGAGGCGTCCGCGGGCCTGGTGGTGTCTGCAGCGGTGGTGGTGTCTGTGGCGGTGGTGGTGTCTGCGGGGTCGGTGGTGTCCGTGCAGGTGGGCCGGCCTGCGGTGGTCGGGGAGTCTGCAGGGGCTGTGGGGTCGGCGGGGGCGGGACGTAGGTCGGGGCCATGACCCGGGTCGGTGCGCGGGGGGCGTCCGGGGTCGCCCACCAGGCGGGCGGGTCCGGACGCGTCGGCGGCAGGTGCTCGCCGACTTCGGCGGCGCGCTGCGCCACCAGTCTGGTGACCGCGGGCGGCCAGGTCTCGGCCGCAACCTCCACTCCGTCGGCGAGCCAGCGCAACAATGCGCCGGGGTCGGGCCGGGTGTCCGGGTCCTTCGCCAGGCAGGACCGCAGCGCCTCGCTCAGATCGGCCGGCACCCCGGTCAGGTCCGGGGAGCCGTGCACGACGCGGAACAGCATCGCGGCCGGGTCGCCCCGGCCGAACGGGCCGCGCCCGGTGGCGGCGAAGACGAGTACGGCGGCGGCGGAGAACACGTCGGCCGCCGGCCCGGCGGCACCGCCGGCGGCCTGCTCCGGCGACATGTACGCGGCGGTGCCGACGATGTCGCCCGCCCGGGTGAGCTCCGTGTGGTCGGCGGCCCGAGCGATGCCGAAGTCGATCAGGCGCGGTCCGTCGGCGGCGAGCAGGACGTTGCTCGGCTTCACATCCCGGTGGACGACGCCGGCCTGGTGCACGGCGACGATCGCCTCCAGCACGCCGGCCCCCAGCCGCCGCAGCACGCTTGGCCCGAAGGGCCCGCAGTGGGTCACCGCCTCGTGCAGGGAGGGGCCGGGCACGTACAGGGTGGCCAGCCACGGCGTCGCCGCGTCCGGGTCGGCGTCCACGACCGGGGCGGTGAACGCCCCGCTGACCAGCCTCGCCGCCGCGACCTCCCGCCGGAAGCGGTCCCGGAACCCGCCGTCGCCGGCCAGCTCCGGCCGGACCACCTTGACGGCCATCAGCCGACCGGAGGGCGAATGGGCCAGGAACACCCGTCCCATGCCGCCCTCACCGATCCGGGCACGCAGGGTGTAGGGGCCGATCGTCGACGGATCCCCCGGTTCAAGATTCTGCATCGACGCGTCCGTCCGCAGAACTCATCACACTCCGCCATGGGCAAGGGTCAGGGTCACAGGGGCCAGCTCGCGGGCAAGGGTCAGGGACAAGGAGTCGACCAGAGGCGTTTCACGTTGTTTCAGGACGACGCCCGTCGGTCATGACCAAACTAGTGCAGAGCGGAAGGCGTCAGGACACGACCTGGATACGCCTCGCGGGTTGCCTAGGTTCCCTTCCGTTCTGCGCCGGGCGGTGGCCGCCTCGCTTGGGTGTGCTCAGCCGTGCTCGGCGGCCGCGGACCTGGTCGTCAGCGGCAGGACGATCTGGTCGACGACCGAGGCGACGAACTCGTCGGGCACGACGGGTTCGCGGATCAGCGAGTACTGCACGAGCATGGCGGGTCCGCTGGCGGCCACCAGCTCGTTGGCGGCCTCGGGCCGGATCTCGCCGCGCTCGGCCGCCCGGCGCAGCACCTCTGCGATGAGCTGGACGCACGGCTCGACCACATGGTCGATGATCGTCTGGCGGACGACGGGACGGCCGCAGCCCGCCTCGGCCGACACGAGCTGGAACGCCGTGCCGCGGGTGGAGCTGAACGACGCCTGCACGCAGCGCAACAGTGCGTGGACGTCCGCGCGCAGGTCGCCGGTCAGGGGTATGTCACCCGGAGTGGGCAGTCGGTGCCGCAACGCGTCGGCGATCATGTCTTCCTTGGCGGCCCAGCGGCGGTACAACACGGTCTTGCTGGTCCCGGCGGCGGCCGCGACCCGGTCCATCGTCAGGTTGGCGTAACCGACGGTCCGGAGCTGGTCGAAGACCGCATCGAAGATCGCTCCCAGCAGTGCGTCGCCGCGGCGGCGGGTGGCGACCGCACCGGCGCGGGGGCCCTGGGACACCTGCGCGTGCTGCTGGTCGGCAGGAACGACGCCCACGATCGTCCGCCTCCCGTCCGCCGCCCTGCCCGCCGGTCCGCTTGCCCTGGCCGCCGGTCCGTCGCCGAAGGTGCGACACCCGGGCGGCCGATCATCGGTCCGGCCTCGAGCGTACCCGGGCAGGGGGATGGCGCGGGCGGAGCGAGGTCGGCGAGGAGTTTGCCGAAGAGGTGGGTGATCGGTCGACGGCATTCTGCTACCCTCCCGAATTGGATACTGATCCGTATCTTACGGAGCCCCGGTCGGGAGGCCGCCATGTCCTCGTCGTCGCCCTCGTCGGCCTCGTCGCCTACGTCGCCCTCGTCAGCCTCGTCGCCTTCGTCGGCCTTCTCGGCGTCCGCTGCGTCGTCGGCGGGGCAGAGCGCTGCGGGGCCGCCGACGCAGGAGGCGAGGCGCGCCCGGATCGCGCTGGTCACGATCGTGACCTGCCAGCTCATGCTCGTCCTCGACATCACGATCGTGAACGTCGCGCTGCCCAGGATCCGGGAGACCCTCGGCTTCTCCGCCACCGACCTGGCGTGGGTGATCAACGCCTACACGCTGGCCTACGGCGGACTGCTGCTGCTCGGCGGGCGGGCCGGGGATCTGCTGGGGCGCCGCGCCACTCTGCTCGGTGGGATCGCCCTGTTCACGACCGCCTCACTGCTCGGCGGCCTGGCCACCGCGCCGTGGATGCTCATCGCCGCCCGCGTCGGGCAGGGCGTCGGCGCCGCGTGCGCGTCGCCGAACGCGCTGGCGCTCATCGCCGCCAACTTTCCGCCGGGCCCCGCCCGCACCCGGGCGATGGGGGCGTGGGCGGCGGTGGCCGGCGTCGGCGGCTCGATCGGGCTGATCGCCGGCGGCATGCTCACCACCTGGCTGTCCTGGCGGTGGGTCATGTTCATCAACGTGCCGTTCGGGCTCGCCATCCTGCTGCTGGCCCCGCGCTACCTGCGCACACCGCCACGTCGCGAGGGCCGTTTCGACGTGGCCGGGGCGCTGAGCTCCGTCGTCGGGCTCGCAGCCGGTGTCTACGGGTTCCTGCGCGCCTCCTCGAACGGCTGGGCCGACGGGCGGACCCTCGGTGCCTTCCTGCTCGCCGTCGTCGCACTCGCGGCGTTCGTGGTCGTCGAGTCGCGGGCCGCGCAGCCGGTCGTCCCGCTGCGGCTGGTCGCCGAGGCCAGCCGCGCGCGGACCTATCTTCTCCTGCTGCTGCTGACCGGAAGCATGCTGAGCATGTTCTTCTTCGGCACCCAGGTCCTGCAGGAGGTCCTCGGGCTCAGCGCGCTGCGCGCGGGGCTTGCGTTCCTCCCGCTGTCCCTGGGGATCCTGGTGTCGGCCTCGCGGGCGTCGAGACTGCTGCCCAGGGTGGGTCCGAAGCCGCTCATGCTGGTGGGGGCCGCGCTGAGCACGGGGGCCATGCTGTGGCTAGCGCAGGTCTCGGTGACCAGCAGCTACACCTCGGTCGTGCTCGGGCCGCTGCTGCTGTTCGGCGCCGGTCTGGGCCTGCTGTTCGTGCCGCTGAGCGTGAGCCTCGTCGCGGGCGTTCCCGCCGAGCACTCCGGCGCGGCCGCCAGCATGATGGTCACGACCCAGCAGGTCGGCGGCTCGCTGGGCCTGGCCGTCCTCGTCACCGTCTTCGGCAGCGCCGCCCGGCACGCGCGCGGCGACGCACCGGCCGGCCTCGCCCCCGGCGAGCTGGCGAGGTACGTCCTGGCGCACGGGGTGGCCGAGGCGTTCACCGTCGGCGCGATCGGCGTCGCGGTCATCTTCCTCACCGTGCTGCTGACCCGTCAGATCCCGCTCGGGGACGCACCGGCGCCCGCGGCCGCGGGCCCGACCGGCCGGGACCCCGCACCGGAGAGCACCGATTCGATGAGTTGATCGTCAGCTCGGTACCGATCACGGAGCGGTATCGATGGCCGCCCGGCCAGCGGCGGGGTCCGTGCCCGCCTGATCCTGTGCCGCCTGGTCCTGTGCCGCCAGGTGAACGCCGACGAAGTCGACGTGGAAGACCGACTCCGTGAAGGAACGTCCTTGCACGGAGGTCGTGCGCACATACGCGCGATCGGCCGAACGGTCCGACCGTGCGGCGGATGGCCGGATCTGACAGAGACGTGTCATTGCGGCCATGACGGGCCCGCGGCGATGCTGCGCTGTGTGGATCCCCGGCGTGTCGTGATCGTGGCCTTCGACGGCGTCCAGCTTCTGGACGTCACCGGGCCGGCGGACGTGTTCACGACGGCGTCGCGCGTGTTGCAGGCGCGGAGGCGCGACGGCGGCAACGGCGACGGCCCGGGACCGGACCGCGCCGCGACCACGGGCGCGACCACGGGCGTGGGCGTGGGCGTCGATCCGGCGTACGTGGTCGAGATCGCCGCGCCGCGGTCGGGGGAGGTCCGCACGGCGAGCGGGGTGCGCCTGGTGGCCGACGTGGCGCTCGCCGACGTGGCGGGCGCCGCCGACACGGTGCTCGTGCCGGGGGCGCTGGGCGCGCGACCGGAGGCGGGCCCCGTCGTCGTGCCACAGATCGTCGACTGGCTGCGCGAGGTCGGCGGGCGCCCGCGGCGGATCGCCTCCGTCTGCGCGGGTGCCCACATGCTCGCCGCGGCCGGTCTGCTCGACGGCCGGCCCGCCACCACGCACTGGTTCACCGCGGGCCGGCTCGCGGCCGAGTACCCCGCGGTCGCGGTCGATCCGGATCCGATCTTCATCCGCTCCGGGCGCGTCTGGACCTGCGCGGGGGTCAGCGCGGGGATGGATCTCGCGCTGGCGATGGTCGCCGACGACTGCGGGGACGACCTCGCGCTCGCCACGGCGCGCTGGCTGGTGATGTACCTGCGGCGCCCGGGTGGCCAGAGCCAGTTCAGCGTGCCGCTCGCCCACCCGGCGCCGACCCGCGACGACATCGGGGAGCTGCATCGCTGGATCGCCGACCATCTGGCCGCAGACCTGTCCGTCGCCGCCCTGGCCCGGCGGGTCGGCATGAGCGAACGGCACTTCTCCCGGGTGTTCACCGCGCAGACCGGCGTCACGCCCGCGGCCTACGTCGAGTCCGTCCGCACCGAGGCGGCCCGCCGCATGCTCGAGCAGACCGGGCACACCGTGGAGGCCGTCGCGCAGCGCTGCGGCTTCGGCTCCCCGGAGACCTTCTACCGCGTCTTCCGCCGCGACCTCGCCATGACCCCGACCGACTACCGGCGGCGTTTCCGCCTGCCTGCCGACGCGGCGGCCGGGACCGGGGCCGACGCAGATCACCATTCTCCGGAAAGGGGANACCGATGGGCATGGCCGCCCGCACCCGTCCCGACACCGCGCTGACCCGTGCCGCCGAGGACCTGCTGGTCGCCGCGAGCGCGCCGACCCTGGTCGCCCACTGTCACCGCAGCTACCTCTTCGGCTCGGCGCTGCTGGACAAGGCCGGGCGCGACCACGACGCCCACGCGCTGTTCCTCGCGGCCGCCCTGCACGATCTCGGGCTCACCGCCGCCTGGGACGACCCGGCGCAGCCGTTCGAGGTCCGCGGCGCCGCGGTGGCCCAGGAGCACCTGCTCCGCTGGGGTGCGGATGTCGAGCTGGCCGACGTGGTCCGCGACGCGATCGCGGGGCACCTCGACCCCGCCACCGTCGGCGATCCGCGTCCCGAGGTCGCCGGGCTGATCCTCGGCGCACTCGTGGACGTGCTGGGGGTGGGCCTGGCGGACGTGCCGGCCGCGCTCGTCGACGAGGTGCTGACGGCGTATCCGCGGGCCGGCTTCACCGCGTTCATCATCGACGTCCTGCGGGCCGAGGCGGCCGCGAAACCGGCGTCGACGATCGCGGCGCACATCCGCAACCTGGATTTCCTCGGACGCGTCGCCGCCGCCCCGTTCCCGGACTGACGCTGGGTGAACCGCGGCGTACGCCCGTACGTGATGCCGTCAGGGGCGCGGCGCGGCGCGGCGCGGCGCGGCGGGGCGAGGCAGGAGAGGCAGAGCATGCGAGCGGTACACGCAGGTGCGGCGGCAGGGTCGGGCGGCTGATGGGCAGACGGCCCGCCCGCCCCGTCGTCCGGTCGCCCGCCGGCGTGCCACGAGGGCTGGACCCGGCGGTCCTCGACGTCGTGCCCGTCCCCGCCGGGCTGTGGGCGCGGGCGCCGGGCATGGTGCCCCCCGCGCCCGACGAGCCGGCCCTGCACGCCCTGCCGCCGCGGTCGGGGGGGATCGGCGTGATCGTCGGCGCGCCGGGCGAGCCCGTGCCGGACGTCACGGCCGTCGCGGAGCTGCTGCGCGCGATGCCGGCCGCCGACCCCGACGGGATCCACGTGGTCCGCTACGGCGCCGACCCGGCGGACGGACCCTGCCTGCCGCAGCGCCTCGCCGACCGGCTGGATCGTCCGGTACTCGCCCAGCACGGCCTGCTGCTGACCGGCGCCGACGGCTGGCCGCGGGTCACCGCGATCGACCTTGGTCGTGGCGGCTGGTGGCATCCGCTTGCCGAACAGTCCGTGTACCCGCCGGCGGGGCCGCCGCGCGCGGTCCGCTGGCGGGCGCCCGCGCCCCGGTTGACCGACCTCGGTGGTGGCTACTACCGCCTGCTGGACGACTGGCTCGTCCAGGTCGTCCCGGCCGGGATCGCGTTGCGCCACGCCGGGTGGCCGGCCGATCCCGACGTCGACGCCGTGCCGCACGACCCCGGCCGGTTCGATCTGCTGCTCGACGCGCCGGCGGCTGGTCTCGCCGCCGGGCTGACCGACGGTCTGCTCACCGCGCTGGGCCGGCTCGCCGACGCCCTGCCCGGCCCGGCCCGGCTGCGGCTGCGGGTGGTGCTCCCGGCGGACCTGGCCGAGGGGCAGGCACTGCGCCTGCGCTGGGCGGTGCCGGCGCCGCAGCAGGCCCGGTCCGGTGCGTCGACAACCACGCCGGCGGACTCCGCCAGGCCGGCGGGGGAGCTGCCGGCGGGGGAAGGGCCGGTCGGGGAGCTGCCGGTGGAGGAAGAGCCGGTGGAGGATCGACCGGAGGACGAATGGTGGATGACGTCCGCTGTCGTCGGCGGAGACAGCGGAGTGACGCCCGAGGTGACGCCCGAGGTGGCGGCCGAGGTGGCGGCCGAGGTGGCGGCCGAAGCCGAGGGACGGCCGCCACCCGCCGCCTCGGGTGCGCCGGGAACCGCCGAGGCGCCGCCGGGGCCGCCCACGGACGACGTTCCCACGGGTCCGATCCCGGTTCCGGCCACGCTCCTCGCGGTCACCCGCGAGGGTCGGATGCAACTGGTGAGACCATCGCCGGTGGTCGTCGGACGACCGCCGGAAAGGTGACGTGCGAAGGTGCGCGTCGATCTTGTGGACGTGGAACGATCCGCACGTGGACCACGCGAGTTCGGCACTGACCCGCCGCCTGATCGGAGCTGCCCGCGCAGCCTCCCGGCGAGATGACGGTGCGCTGTGGAGGCTGGTCCCCCGAGGACAGCCGGCGGGGGCAGAGGCGAGGTCGGGGGCAGGGGCGTCGTGCGGGTAGCGCTCGCCGACGACGCCGCCCTGTTCCGCGAGGGGCTGTTGCTGCTGCTCACCACGGCCGGGTACGAGGTCGTCGGCTGCGTCGCGGACGGCGACGCGCTGCTGGAGCTGCTGGCCGTCGAACCGGTTGACGTCGCCATCGTCGACATCCGCATGCCGCCGGGCGCGGAGGGCGGCCTCACGACGGCGGCGCGGGTCAGGGCCCGGCACCCGCACACCGGGCTGCTCCTGCTGTCGCACTACGCCGAGACGCTGTACCTCATGCGTTTCCTGGAGATCGGCACCGAGCGGATCGGCTACCGGCTCAAGGAGCGGATCGCCGGGGTGCAGGTCCTCACCGACACCCTGGCCCGCATCGACGCCGGGGAGATCGTGATCGAACCGGTGCTCGCTCGCCGCCTCGTCGACCGCCCCGCCGGCCCCAGCGGTCCGCTGGCGACACTCAGTCCCCGCGAGTCGGACGTGTTGCGACTGATGGCGGAGGGCCGATCGAACAACGGCATCGCCGCCGCCCTGTACCTGTCGGCGAAGTCGGTGGAGAAGAACATCGCCAGCATCTTCACCAAGCTGGACCTGCCCGCCGACTCGGCGGCGCATCACCGTCGGGTGCTGGCGGTCCTGCGCTACCTGGACGCCCGGGCGCCGGGAGACTGACCGGCCGTGGTTACGCGACCGGCGTGGGTCGTTCTCGCCGAGGATGTCGCCCCCCTGCCCGCCGGCGCCACCCTGGGGCAACGGGTCGCGCCGCTGCTGCGCAACCTGGCCCTGGCCGCCGGCAGCGGCCAGGCGAACCTCTGGCTGCCCGACGACCCGCCGCCAGACGGCCCCGTGTCCGCTCCCAAGGGCGCCCCCGCCTCCGTTCCGGCGCACTCCGCTCCGGGCCGGCCGGGTGTGCGGGCGGTGGCGGCGGTCCGGGACGGCGGGAAGCAGGTCGGCGCCCTGGTCATCACCGACGGGGAGGACGGTCCGGCTGCGGCGGTGCCGGCCGAGCTGCTGGCCCAGACGGCCGACTGCGTGGCACTGCTGCTGCGGGAGGTTCGCGCGGACGCCGCGCAGCGGGAGCAGGCGGTCCACTCGGCCGGCCTCGCACGGCGGGCGGCGACGGTCGAGGCGGACCTCGCCGCGGTGCTCGACGTCGAGCGGCACCGCCTGGCCGGCTGGGTGCTGACCGGGACGACTCGTCGGCTCGCGGAGGTGACCCGCCGCTGGCGGGACTTCGCCGCGGCGGCCCGCGACGATCCGGGCCGGACCCTGGCCACCCTGCGCGAGCTGCGGGCGGCCGTCGACGAACTGATCGACGACTTTCGGACGGTGGTGCGGGCCGTGCACCCCTCGACCCTGCGCAGCCGGGGGACGGCGGCGGCGCTGGGGGAGTTGGCCGCGAGTCTGCCCCGGCGGGTGCAGTGCACCGGCGACCTCGGCCGGCGGGTCGGCTGGGAGGTGGAGTCCGGGATCTACCACGCGACGGCGGTGGTCTTCGCCGCCGTGCCCGCGACGGCCGACGCGCCGCTGTCGGTCCACTTCTCCCGGGTCGCCGACCGCCTCGCGGTGCGGGTCTGCGATCCGGCCGACTCGGCGGAGCGGTTACGTGCCGCTCTCGCCGACGACGCCCGGCTGCTGGCCGCGCTCGGCGGGGGACTGCGCTGCCACGCGTCCTCGACCGGGGCGGCGCTGGTCGACGTCTGGCTGCCGCAGCGGCTCGCCGGCGACGACGATCCCGGTCCTGCGCAGACCACCCCACAGGCCCCACAGGTCCCGCAGGCCCCACAGGTCCCGTGGCAGTGAGNGGCGACCCGCCGGGTGGCGTCAGAGGGGCACGGTGCCGGCGACTCTGGTGCCTTCGCCGGGCGCCGAGGTGACGTGCAGCGTCCCGCCCACCGCGGCGAGTCGGGCCCGAAGCTGTGCCAGGCCGGTGCTGGCGGCGTCGGCCAGGCCCGGTCCGGAGTCGGCCACCTCGAACCACAGCCCCTGATACGTGTTGCGGACGGCGACGACCACGGCGGCGCCCGGCGCATGCTTGTGCGCGTTGTTCACCGCCTCGAGGCAGGTGAAGTACACCGTGCTCTCGACGCTCGGCGGGTAGCGGCGGGCCCGGACGTCGCTTCCGATGTCCAACGTGACGTTGTGCGCCTCGCGGAAGCTCAGTGCCAGTGCCGGGGCCAGACCGGCATCCTGCAGCGGCACGGGCGTGATCCCCGCCGCAGTGTCGACCAGCAGTTGGTGGGTGCGGTCGAGCCGGGCGCCGAGATCGGTCACCGCCGCGGTGAGGGTGTCCTCGTCCGCGGTCGCGGTGGCCAGCCGGTGCTCGACGACGGCCGCGGCCAGTTGCAGCGAGACCAGGTGAAGCTGCGCGCCGTCGTGCAGATCCCGTTCGAGGGCGTGCCGCTCGCTCTCCATCCGGGACGCCGCCCGCTGCCGGGCGTCCGCGATCCAGGCGAGCACGTCCTGGCCCCAGCGGCGGGCCGCGCGCACCCCGGTCTGCGCCGCCGCGCCCGCGACGACGACGCCGAGCACGGCCGCGACCTCGTCCAGGTGTCGCTGGGCGTCCAGGTGGTGGGGCGTGTCCAGGGGATGGGGCGCAGGCAGGGTCACCAGGAGCGTGGCGACCTCGACTCCGTGATGGCGGATCGGGTGCGCCGAGGTGACGGTCGTGGCCGCGGGAACGTCGGGCCGTCCCGGCGCCGACCATCGGTGTTCGCACGGATCCTGCGGGTCCAGCACCCGAAGGACGACGAGTTCCGCTCCGACCTGGGCGCCGATCCACGCCGCCACCGGGGTGAGGTCGCCGCCGCGCGGTCCGGCGGAGGGCAGTTCGGCGGCCAACCGCAGCACGCCGGGCGCGAGCGAGGCGCCGGGGTCGGGCGGCCCCGCGGGAGCGGACGGTGTCATGCCGCAGGCCCCCTGCCTAGCCGCGCAGCACGGCGACGAGCGCCGCCAGCAGCAGGACGGCGACGACCAGGGCCGCGATCACCACCGGACGCAGTGGATCGCGGGGCGGGGGTGCGGGGTCCGCCGCCGGCCGGCGCAGGGGGCCTGCCGGCACCCTGCCCGCGAGCCCGCCGTCCGCGGACCCGTGGGCGGGACGCCCGACGGCCGCGGGAACCCCGGGCCCGGCCGGCGGCGTGGCGGTGGCGCGGTGGGACGCGGTCGGCGGCGCAGAGGGCGGCGTGGTGGTGGTCGGGCGGTGGGACGCGGTCGGCGGCGGTGCGGTCGGCGGCGGCGTGGCGGTCGGGCGGTGGGGTGCGGTCGGCGGCGGCGTGGTGGTCGGGCGGTGGGGCGCGGCCGGCGGCGCAGGCGGCGGTGTGGTGGTGGGGCGGTGGGGCGTGGCCGGTTCGAGGAGCTGGGCGGCGATCCGGGCCGCGCCGAGCGCCACCAGGTGCTTGGGGTGCGCGTTGACGACGGTCGGGCGTCCCAGGGCTGACTCGACCGTGCGGGCCACCGCGGGGATGCGGGAGGAACCCCCGGCCAGCAGGACCGCCGACAGGTCCGCTGGCTCGACCCCGGCGGAGATCAGGGTGCGGTGCAGCGCATCCAGGGTGGAGTCGATGGCCGGGCGGACCATGTCCTCGAACCGCGCGCGGGTGAGCCGGACCTCGGCGCGGACCGTCGGCAGGAACACCGGGATCACGGTCTCCTCGTCGAAGGACAGCGCCTCCTTGGCGAGCACGCATTCCTGCCGCAGCCGCGCCAGCGCGACGGCGCCGGCGTGGTCCTGCGGATCGATGTCGCTGACGGCACCGCCCAGCTCCAGGTCGACGTGGTGCACGACGGCCTCGTCGAAGTCGACACCGCCGAGCCACTCCACGCCCTCGGGCAGGCCCAGGATCTCCATCGAGCCCGCCTGGAACCGCAGGACGGCCGTGTCGAACGTGCCCCCGCCCAGGTCGTAGACGGCGATGACCGCCCCCGGCGGGAGCTGGCGGACGGCGGTGTAGTGGGTCGCGGCGGCCACCGGCTCGGTCACCATCCGCACCTCGCCGATCCCCGCCAGCCGCGGCACCTCGTCGAACTGCTTCAGCCGGTAGGGGCCCCACACGGCCGGTCGGCTGAGCACGATGGTCTCCGGCGGCGCCCCCTGCAGGTCGGTGACCGCGCGCACGGTGTCGCCGAGCGAGGCGGCCAGCAGCGCCGCCGGGGAGAACGGGGCGCCGCCCAGCACCAGCGGAGTGGGGTCACCGAGCCGGCGCTTGTACCCCAGGGCCGCGTGGGCGGGTGCCAGCGCAGCCCGGCGCACGGCCGCCTCGCCGGTCAGCAGACGGCCGTCCGGGCCGGCGTAGACCACGGCGGGGGTGACGACGCTGCGGCTGCCCAGGCTCACCATCTCGGTGTGGNCCCAGCGGCCGACCTCCGCGGAGACGGGATGACCGACGGCCACCGCGGTGAAGGTGGTCCCGAGATCGATTCCGAGCCCGTACCTCACCCTGCCCGACTCCCACGACGTTCGGTCCGAATGTTCCTCCACCGGTGCTCTGCCAGGGTAGAGAGTCGGCGACCCTACGTGGCCGGAGTTGTCCTGTATTTCACCAAGGTGACGCCCGGCCGACCGAACCGCCCGCGGAGGCCCGGTTACCGGCGGCGGACCTCGCGGTTCTGCTGCGCCGTGTCGAAGGATCGCCGGGCCTGCTCGACCCGATCGAGGTTGGCCTGCGACCAGCCGGCGAGCGTGGCGAACAGCGGAGCGAGGCTGGCGCCGAGCTCGCTGATCTCGTACTCCACCCGGGGCGGTACCTCCTGGTGGTAGGTGCGCACCACCAGCCCGTCGCGTTCGAGCTGGCGTAGCCGCTGGGTGAGCACCTTGGGCGTGATGGTGCCGATCCGCCGCTCCAGCTCCACGAATCGCTGCCGGCCGAAGGCGTGCAGGGCCCACAGGATGGGAGTGGTCCAGCGGCTGAAGACGATGTCGACCACCGGCGAGACGGGGCATGCCCGCTCCGGGTGCAGCGAGGTCGCCGGCGCGGCCGGGGAAGGCCGGGCCTGGGACGTGTCGAGCACGGTCACCTCCGGGATAGTGGCTTTCTACTAGGTTCCTAAAGTAGCCGGAATGCTAGCTTCGCGTTGCATTCGCCAAACGGTGTCGAACCGGCGTGTGCCGGGGGCCCTGGAGTCCTCGATCCGACGTTGTTCGCCGCGTGTGCCATCGAGGCAGGAGCGCTTTCATGTCCATTCCGGAATCCGTGCGGAACACGGACGCCGTCTCTTCGCCGCCGGCCGGTTCCGGCCGCCGGCCCGGGCTCATCCTCGCCTTTCTCTGTATCGCCGGCTTCATGACTTTCCTGGACGTCTCCATCGTGAACGTCGCCCTACCGACCATCGAGGACAAGCTCGACATCTCCGCAACACAGCTACCGTACGTGGTGACGACCTACGGCATGCTGCTCGGTGGATTCCTGCTGCTGTGCGGACGTCTCGCGGACACCTACGGCCGTCGCCTGATGTTGCAGACCGGGCTGACGCTGTTCGCGCTGTCGTCTCTGCTGGGCGGGCTCGCCCAGGAATCGGTCCAGCTCATCGTCGCGCGCGGGCTGCAGGGCCTGGGCGCGGCGTTCCTCGCCACCTCCGCGCTGAGCCTGTTGACCAGCAGTTTTCCCGAGGGGCCCGAACGCACCAGGGCACTTGGTGTGTGGGGTGCGCTCAGCGGCCTGGCGTCGGTGGCCGGCGTGACCCTGGGCGGCCTGTTGACCGACGGCCCCGGCTGGCGCTGGATCTTCTTCATCAACGTGCCGATCGGCCTGCTCGGCGCGCTGCTCGCGCCGAGCGTGGTGAGCGAGAGCCGGGCCGCCCGACGCAGCTCCTCGTTCGACCTCGCCGGTGCCGTCGCCCTGACCGCCGGTCTGGTCCTGCTGATCTTCTCGCTAGGGCAGACCGTCGATGATTCCGATCCGCCCGTCGGGCGCATAGCGGCGGGGTTCATCGTCTCCGCGCTGCTGCTCGTGGCGTTCCTGCTGATCGAGCGCCGCACCCGCGAACCGTTGATCACGCTGAGCATCTTCCGTCGGCCGTCGTTGCGCGCGGCGAACCTCGCCGCGGTGCTCCTGCTCGGCAACGTCGTGACGCTGTTCTTCTTTGCCAGCCTCTTCATGCAGCAGGTCCTCGACTACTCGCCGCTGCGGACCGGGCTGGCCTACGTGCCGCTCGCGGTCATCGTGGCGGTCGGCGCGGGAATCGCCGCACAACTCGTCACCAGGATGCCCGCCAAACTGGTTCTCCTGGTCGGGCTGCTGCTCACCGTCGGCGGCATGCTGCTGCTGCGGCGAGCGCCCGTCGACGCCTCCTACCCGGTCGACCTGTTGCCCGCCTTCCTCGCCACGGGCTTCGGGCTTGGCCTGTCCTTCGTGCCGATCCAGGTCGTGGCGTTCACCGGCGTCCGCGAACACGAGTCGGGCCTCGCCGCTGGCCTGATCAACACCAGCCAGGAGGTGGGCGGCGCGATCGGCCTGGCCGTCGCCGCCACCTACGCCTTCCGTAACCTCGCCGAGCTGACGGACCGGGCGCACGGCGTGCCCGAGCTGGTCCACCAGGCGCGGGCCGACGTCTTCCATGACGCCTTCCTCGTCGGGGTGATCTTCGTTGTCGCCGCCTTCCTCATCACGCTGGTGCTCCTGCCTCTCACCCGACCCGGCGACGCCCCCGACCCGGCGGCACGCTGATGCTGCAGTGACAGAGGAGCGGGCATGATCCTGTCCCCCCAGGCCGTGGCGTTCCTCGCCGAGGATTATTCGGGTATCTTCAGCACGCTGCGGCCGGACGGCTCGCCGCACGCGGCCCCGGTCCGGTTCACCTGGGACCCCGCCGCCCGGCTCGCCCGCGTCATGACCGTGGCCTCCCGGCGCAAGGCACGCAACGTGCGGGCGCGACCGGGAGGACGGGTGTCCGTCTGCCAGGTCGACGGTGGCCGCTGGCTGACCCTGGAGGGCCCCGCCGCGGTGTCGGACGAGCCGGGCCGGGTCGCCGCGGGCGTGCGCGCATACACCCGGCGGTACCGGTCGCGTCCGCCCGACCTGCCCGGGCTGATCGTCATCGAGATCGCTGTCGACCGGGCGATGGGCCTGTACTGACCGGCGCCGGTGGTCCGCGGTCGTCTCGACGGTGCGGACGCAGCCGGAGTCGACGGCGGCGGCCCTTCCTTCTCGCCGCCGGCGTGCATGCCGGGGCCCGGGCGGTTCGCGCAGCGCCGCCGCCGGTCCCGTCCTGATCGAACGGGTGTTTGATAGTCTGGAGTGGTGGACGTCGCCCCGTTCCAGGCCTCGCTGCTCGATGCGGCGGCGTCGGTCGAGGTTGGTCCGCTCGCGGGGGACGTGCGCCGGCGCGCGCTGTCCGCGGGCGCGTGGGTGGATCTGCGGCCGCGCTGGATCGAGGGGGCGGACGCCCTGTTCGAGCGGCTGCGCGACGGGGTCCCCTGGCGGGCCGAGCGGCGCTCCATGTACGAGCGGGTGGTCGACATCCCGCGGCTGCTGGCCTTCTACGGTGGCGGCGAGGTGCTGCCCGACCCGGCACTGGCGGCAGCGCGGGACGCCCTCGACGAACACTATGCGGCCGAGCTGGGGGAGCGGTTCGTCACCGCGGGGCTGTGCCTGTACCGCGACGGGCGCGACAGCGTCGCCTGGCACGGTGACCGGATCGGGCGCGGTGGCCGGCAGGACACGATGGTGGCGATCGTCGTGCTGGGTTGCCCCCGGCCGCTGCTGCTGCGCCCGCGTGGCGGCGGCCCGGCGCTGCGCTTCGAGCTCGGCCATGGCGACCTGATCGTCATGGGCGGTAGCTGCCAGCGCACCTGGGATCACGCCGTGCCCAAGTCGTCCCGCCCGGTGGGTCCGCGGATCAGCGTCCAGTTCCGCCCGCGCGACGTGCGCTGAGCTCCCCGCCGACGGGGAGCGCCCGGCGGCTGCGGCGCGGGTGAACCCGCCAACCGGATCCGAACAGGTGCAGTCCGACTCCCACCGCGACGCGGTGTCCGATTCCTCAGCACCGCGGTGGGAGTGACCCGGCTGGCGCGGGTACCGCCTTCGCAGCGGAGCGGTCGCGGGGTCGCAGGCAGGCGAAGGGGTGGTGGAGGCCATGGTCGATCAGGGCGGTTCCGGGGGTGTGGGGCTGGCCGGCGCGCCCCCGCGCCACCCCGGCGGCGAGGTGCGGACCAGAGCCTTCCGCGGCGGCGTGCTGACCGAGGAGAACTTCCCCCTCGCCGACGTCCACCGTTTCCGCGGGGACGACGACACGGTGGTCTGGCTGGACCTGTGCGCCCCGGACGCCGAGCAGATCCACCTCGTCGCCGACGAACTGCGCCTGGACCCGCACGCCGTCGAGGACGCGCTGTCGGCCGGCGAGCGGGCGAAGCTGGACCGCTACCCGACCCACCTGTTCCTCAACACCTACGCCGTGCGCCTCGACGTGGCCTCCGGGGAGCTGGTCAGCCAGGAGATCTCGGCGTTCATCGCCGGGCGGACGCTGGTCACCGTGCGCCCCGACGACACGTTCGACCTCGGCGCGGTCCTGCGCCGCTCGAACGACGCCGACCTGGCCGCGCACGGTGTCGGCTACCTCGTCCACGGGATCATCGACGTCGTCGTCGACGGCTACTTCACCGCCGTGCAGGCCCTGGACGGCGCGCTGGAGGACCTCGAGGACATGCTCTTCGACGAGGACGTTCCGGAACAGACCGTCCACCGGCGCAGCTTCGAGCTGCGCAAGAGCCTGGTCCAGCTCCGCCGGGAGATCCTGCCCATGCGCGAGGCGGTGAACGGCCTCATGCGCCGCGACACCGGCCTCGTCACCGACGGCCTGGTCGCCTCCTACCAGGACGTCTACGACCACGTGCTGCGCGCCACGGAGTGGACCGACAGCCTGCGCGACATGATCAACTCGATTCTGGACACCAACCTGACGATCCAGAGCAATCGGCTCAACCTCGTGATGAAGAAGATGACGGGCTGGGCGGCGATCATCGCCGTGCCCACCCTCATCACCGGCTTCTTCGGCCAGAACGTCCCCTACCCGGGCAACGGCGAGAGCTGGGGGTTCTCCGTCGACCTGGTCATCCTCGTGCTGTCCGCGGCGATCCTCTACGTCGTGTTCCGCCGCAAGGGCTGGCTGTGAGGGCCGGCCGCGAGGGCGGCTACGGGCCCAGTGCCAGCGCGGGCACCGTCCCGATCCGCCTACGCAACCCGTTTTCGACCGGACGACGACGGCCATCGAGGATCTCGCCGCGGCGGTCGGCGCGGGCATCCCGAAGCGCTCCCCACCGCGACAAGAAGGTGCGTGGCCGGGGCTCGATGGGCTTCACGATTCCGCCTACGAAAAGGAAACCTTGCGCTGATTTGTCTTTTGCTTCGGAATCTGCCAGCCCGGTGATCAGGCAGAATACAGCCACTGTAAGGCGTCTAGCGGACCTGCATCGATGTTGACGACCTGGCTGTGATCCGCTGCGTTGAGTTCCTTACGTGAGAGGGGATGCCAGGCCGATTCTCCGGGCTTGGGTCGGGTATAGTTCCGCGCATGAATCAGCAGGCGCCATCGGCTCGGCGGCGCGCTCCGGTCCGCTTCGTTTCTCCGATTCCGCCGCCCGCGGGGTAGCCGCCGATGAGTGAGATCCGGCGTCGGACCAGGGCGGACAAAGGGTCCATCCGACTCAATCGACGTGACCTATTCGCGCTGGAGTGGATCTATGATATGGCCGCCATCTTCGAGTCGGACATTCCCCATCTCCTGGATCCGAAGAAGCCCATCACGAGGAACGCCGTGCGGGCGATCGTCCGGCGGTGGGAAAGCGCGGGCATCGTCCACGCGGGGCATGCTCTCACCTACCAGGGTCGGCTGGTCCACCTCACCCAGGCGGGGACCCGCCTGGTCATCCGAGCCGATCTCGACACCGCCCCGGTCGCCGATTCTCCCGTCATGGAGGTCATTCATCAGGCCCTGGTGGCGCGGGCCCGGCTGCGCATCGAGGCGCGCGGTGTGACGGGAACACCCGTGCAGACCTGGGTGAGCGCACGTCGATGGCGCGTGGAGAACATGCGGAAGGTCGAGTACGACATGCCCGATCCGGACGGCCTGGTCTGTCTGGAAGACGGCAGGGTCGGCGTGGTCCAGCTCTGTCACACGGTGGTGGAAGTCCAGCGGCTCCAGCCCTTCCTCGCCGGGCTTTCGGTGCAGTATCCCGTGGTACTGCTGGCGATTCCGCAGGACCTGTTGGCGAGGGTGGAGGACGTGCTCGTCCACGAGCGAGCGGGCCACCGGGACCGCGTTGGCGACGCCCTGCAGATCGTCGCTCTGTAAACACGACAACGTCCACGACTCGTGATCACCCGGCGGGTGGTCACGCGGTCGTACGGGCGTTGGACGTTGGGCCGCGTCGAGTCGCCGCGCAATGTGGCGGGGATCGCGGCGTGGCAGGGATCGCGGCGTCACCCGCCAAGCGTTCGACATCGACCAGGAACACGGATCTCGCGGCCACCGACCGAAACTCTCACGCGAGGGTAGGTTTGGTCGCCGTTCAGGAATATCCGTTCCGGTGTATTCGGGCGCGCAGTCGCCGCCGCCACGGCCCGGCCTGGCGGCGTCGCGCCGCCCCGTCCGGGGAGCGCCGTTGGTTCCCCGGTCGCCACATCCTGATCGAAAGGCATGTGCCCTGCCCCGCTCGGTAGCCACTGCGGGCCGATTGGCGGGCCTGACGGCGGTGACCGGCGTGCTATCGGCGTCCAGCGGATCGGATGGGTCGGCTGCGTCGGCCCCTGGTCCTGCCGCAACCGACAATAGCTGCCGTCCGGAAGTCTGACCGCTCCGCACGACATTGGCGAGGACGCACACCGGCGGAGACACGATGCCGGGACTTTAGTCCCGAGGTCCCGTGTGGCGCGCCGCGGGTGGGCTCCGCGGAAGACTCGTCGGATACGGCGAACTAGTGCCTGGTCAAATATTGGTCATGGACAGCTTGTATTGCCAGCCTGGGGTATCTGGATTCCTCGGACGCGGATCCGTCGCCGGGCCTGCGGAGTCGTGTCGCGGCCGGCCATCTGATCGTCGCGTGGGATAGTGCCGACCCGTGGGACGGGCCGGGGGTCGGGGTGAGTTCGCTGCACGCGACGGCCCTCCGCGCAGCAACGGCTACGTCGGCAACAGGCGTGAAGGGAATCCTGAGTGGGAAATCGACGTGTCTTTGTACAGATGGGTTTGCTGTCGGCGCTGACGCCCGTCCTGCCGGTCGGCCGGGGCCGCGGCGGCACCCGTTCGAGGTCGCGGTCCGGCGCGGCCCTCGACGGGGCCGGTGGCCGCGACGCCTCGGCCGCGATGATCCCCGTGCAGCCGTCCGCGGGCGTTCGGCCCGCCCCGCGCGCCCTGGCCGCCACGGGCATCCCCGACCCCACCGGGGTGGGACCCGGCCAGGTGACCTGCGGGGACGTCGACGGCCTGATGGCCGGCTTCTGGCAGCGTTCCGCCTTCGAGGTGGCCGGTTTCGTCTGGCGGGCCGGTGTGCTGCGGGTCCTGCCGCTGAGCAGCCGTCCCAACGCCATCAACGAGTCGGGCGTCGTCGTCGGCGACCTCGTCAGCCACTACACCCGGCAGGCGTTCCGCTGGGCCCATGGCACCCACCAGCCGCTGGGCTACCTCGGCGGGACCGACGAGCTGGGCGGCCGGTGGAGCCAGGCCGTCGGCGTCAACGTCCGCGGACGGATCGTGGGCACCACCAGTGTCGCAGGCGGTGACCGGCACGCCTACGTCTGGGCCGGCAACGCCATGACCGACCTGGGGACGCTCGGCGGGTCGTCGAGCGAAGGAGTGGCCATCAACGACCTGGGGCAGGTCTGCGGAACCAGCGTGACAGCGACCGGTCACAGCCATGCCTTCGTCTGGTCGAACGGGCACATCTACGATCTCGGCACCCTCGGTGGCACCTGGAGCCGGGCGGTGGGGCTGAATGCCCGGGGTCAGGTGGCGGGGACGAGCGAGAGGGTGGGCGGGCAGAGTCGGGCCTTCCTGTGGGAGCGCGGGGCGTTGTGTGACCTGGGCGTTCTTTCCGGCGACCAGCAGAGCGAGGCGGTCGGGATCAACGACAACGGCGACATCCTGGTGCGCAGCATCGGAACGCAGACCAACGCGTTCGTCTGGAGCCGCGGCCGGCGCACTCCGATCACGGGTTTCGGGCTGCGCGTCGATCCGGGTGGCATCAGTGCGCGGGGCTATGTCTGCGCGACCGCGCTCAACGCCGCCGGCAACGATCATGCCATCCGCTGGTACCGGGGAACCACCACCGATCTCGGCACGCTCGGCGGCGACTACAGTTTCGCCGCGGCGATCACCGGGGCCCAGACGGTGGTGGGAAGCTCCGCGGTCGCCGGGGCGTTCGTGCCCCAGGCCGCGCTCTGGACGCTGTGATGTCCCGCGGTTGGCGAGGGCAAGGCAGGCCGGGCGCCCCTGACCGCCCGGCCGGGCGGTCGGGGGGCGCCGGGCCCCGTCCGCGCCGCCCGCCGCGGCGGGCGCGGCGGACCGTGGAGCCGTGCCGGTGGAGCAGGAGGCGGTCGCCGTAGGCGCCCGTCGTCCAACTCCCCGCTGCTTCGGAGCACCGTGCGCTACCGAGCCGATTGAGCCGCCGGCAGGTAGGCATCCAGCTCGCCGGGCCCGAACCGGCACAGCCCCATCGACCACCAGAACTCCCCGGCCACGCTGCCCACCACCGTGGAGGTCCCGTCCGGCCGATGCACGGCCCATCCCCCGTCCCGCAGCCCGATCATGATCGCGATCGGATCGCCGGTGGCCGCGTCCCACAGCCGACAGGTGTCGTCGGTACCTGCGGTGGCGAGGCGGGTGTCGTCGGGGGAGAAATCTGCCGACCAGACGCGGGCGGTGTGGCCGGTGAGGGTGTGGGTTCAGGAGTCGGCGTAGGGCTCGGCGGCGCGGGCGTGGCGCAGGGCCCGGCCCCACCAGCCCAGTCGGTCGAGCAGCCGGTTCGCCGCGGCGGACGCCGGCGAGCCCGCGGTGCCCGCCGGGCCGCCCGCGGCGAAGTCCTCGGCGCTCGGGCCGTGGAAGCTGACGCCGTCGCGGACGGTGACGGCGTGCTGCTCGGCGAAGACGGCGCGCAGGTGCTCGACGGCCCGCAGGCCGCCGCTCACCCCGCCGTAGGAGACGAACCCGACGGGCTTGGCGAACCACTCCTGGCGGTAGGTGTCGATGACGTTCTTCAACGCCGCCGGGTAGCTGTGGTTGTACTCCGGGGTGACCACGACGAACCCGTCCGCGGCGGCGAGGCGCTCCCCGAGCGCGCGGACGAGCCGCTCGGGCGGCGAACCGGGGGCGGCGGCCATGTCGGCGGGCAGCGGGAAGGCGGCCAGGTCGAGGACGTCGAGGTGGACGTCGTCGCGGTCGCGGGCGTGGCCGGCGAACCAGTCCGCGACCGCCGGCCCCAGCCGTCCCGCCCGCACGCTGCCGACGACCAGGGCGAGCGCGAGCGGGCGGGAGGCCTCGTCGGTAGCTGTCGGGGTGGTGGCTGTCGGAGTGGCGGGTGCCGGGCCGGCCGGTGCTGGGGCGGCCGGTGCTGGGGCGGGCGGTGTCGGGGCGAACGGCGGCGTCGAGGGTGGCATGGCGCGGGTCTCCTCCGGGCGTCGCGTCGGGTGCCGCGGTGGTCATCCGATCACGTGCACCCAGCCTGAAAGCTGAACCCGACTTCAAGTCAAGGGCATCGATTCCCCCGGTCCGCCCGGGGCGGTCACGGGTGCAGCGCGGCGAGGCAGATCCGCACGAGGTGGCGGGTGTCGGGATCGTGGTCACCGGTGCCGCTGTGCAGGACGGCCCGGTTGTCCCACATCACGATCGTCCCCGGCGTCCAGTGCAGGCGGAGCTGGTGCTCCGGGCGCAGGTACGCGGCGCGCAGCTCGGCCACCAGCGCGTCACTGTCGGGCGGGCTCATCCCGAGGATCAGTGGGCTGTCCCAGTCCGGCAGGTTGATGTACAGGTAGTGCTCGCCGGTGTGCGGGTGCCGGCGGACCAGCGGGTGCGCGACGATGGGGCGTTCGTCGCCGGGTTCGCGCGCCACCCCGCGGCCGTGGGTGACGTACCGGCCGGTCGCCAGCGCGCGCAGCTCGGGGGTCAGCGCCTGGTAGGCGGCCACGCCGCTGGCCCACAGGGTGTCGTTGCCCACGGGCGGCACGCGCACGGCCCGCAGGACCGTCGCCACCGGTGGTGCGGGCAGGCTGCTGGCGTCGAAATGCCAGCCGACGCTGCCGCCGTGGACCTCGTGCACGCCGGGACGGGCCGGCTCGGGGTCGACGACGCTGGTGAACACCAGGATCGGGCCGAATGCCTCGGCGAACGCGACCTGACCGGCGGTGTCCAGCGCCTGGTCCCGGAAGACCAACACTCCGTGCTGGAAAAGAAGTGTACGGAGCAGCGCGCGCCGTTCCGGGGTCAGGCCCGTTCGCAGGTCGATTCTGCTGACTTCCGCGCCGAGCCTCGGTGCCAGGGGGAGGATGGTGAGGTCGGCGACCGCCGACGAATGGTGTCGAGTCATTGCACCCGTCCGCGGGAGTTGGGCGTGGATGGAGGGATGGGCGCCGGTCGGGCGTCGGGGCAGGCTGGGGCTGAGCGCAGGCCGGGCGCCGAGCGCAGGCCGGGCGCCGAGGGCAGGCCGGTGACCGGGCGGAACGTCGGCGGCGACCGGGGCCGTCGAGGAGGCCGGCGGCGTGGCGGCACGTTCGTCGCCGCTCACGGGCTCGCCGGTCGGTACGCGGTAGCTGGACCGGATCCGCGCGCCCCACCCGGGCGGGAGTTTCCGCGGCGAGAGGGATGAGGGAAGCAAACCATATCTGTCCGGAGGTCGGGGATCGATTCTCCGTTACGGCGCGGTAAACACCGCCGGTGGCGGTCTCGGGTATTCGTCGGGCACGTTTGGTGATGGTCGTCGCCCCGGCGTGCGGCGGGCGATGGCACCGGGCCGGACAACGGCGGTCGCCCGCTCGGAAGTCCCTTCCGGCGCCGCCTGCGGTACCCGGTGGTGCCGGCGGATCGGCTGGCGGCGACGACTCTCGCGGGTAAAATCTGGGCCTGCCCGCGGCACGCTGCCCGCCGCCCGCGTCGCGTTCGCCGAGCACCGCCCGCGGGACGTCGCCGGCCTCGCGTCGCGAAGCCGTTCGACCCGCCGGTGACGAACGACGCCGGCCGGTCGGGCACGGGTGCCGCGGGCGGGGATCGATCGCCGGGGGACGCGCCACCCGTCGGTGGCCGGAGGGGGGAGCGATGATCGGGCGAGGCCGGTTGCTGCTGTCGGCGGGGGCCGCGGGCAGCGGTGCGTTCGTGGGGGCGGGCGTCGGGGTGTGGCGCCTGGCGCTGTATCAGGGCGGCGCGGCCGACGGCCGGGTGCGGCCGCTGACCACCCCCGCGCCGCCGGTGCGCGAGTTCTATGGCAACCCGACGCATCCGCCGTTCACCCTCGGGATCCTCGGCGACTCCAGCGCCCAGGGCACCGGTGTGCACGACTACGACGACACCCTCGGCGGCTGGCTGGCCCGCGCCCTCGCCGGCGGTGACGCCCTCGCCGGCGGTGACGGTGGCGGCGAGGGCGGCGGTGGCGGTGTCGGCGGCGATCACGGTGGTGGCCGGCATGTGCGGGTCATCAGCGCCGCCCGCGACGGCGCCCGCGCCGAGCATCTCGCCGCCCAGGTCGCCCGGGTCGCCCCCGCGGCACCCGACCTGGCCGTCATCTCCATCGGCGTCAACGACATCCGCAATCGCACCTCCCCGGCGGCCGCCGCCCGCCACCTCGCCGGCGCCGTCACCGACCTGCGCCGCGGGGGCGCCCAGGTGATCGTCGGTACCACGCCCGACCTGAGCGTCATCTCCGCCGTCCGCTCGCCGCTGCGCGAGGTCCTCTGGCTGCTCGGCCTGCTGCTCGAACGGGCGCAGACGCCGGCGGTCGCCGCGGCCGGCGGCACGCCGGTGACCCTGCGGACCGCCGTGTCACGGCGCTTCGGTGCCGACCCGACCCTGTTCGCCCCCGACGGACTGCACGCCTCCGCGCGGGGCAATGCCCTCATCGGCGCCCACCTGCTCGCCGCCTACCGGTCCGCCACGCCGCCGGCCCGGGACTGACGGGGTGCGGCCAGGCCCGGGCCAGTATCGATCGTCAGCGCATCCGCCGGGGAGCTCGGCGGGTCGAGTCGGCGCTCAGGCGTTGATCGCGGTGAGCAGGGTGGGCAGGGAGGCGTCGAACTCCCGGGACCAGTAGGGCCAGGTGTGCACGCCGGGGCTGTAGAAGTGCGTGGTGAGCAGCGGATCGCCGGTCGCGCCGGGGTGCGCGGCGACGTACGCGTCGGTGAGGTGCTGGGCGACCGCCTGGCTCTCGGTGTTCGTGATCTTCTCCAGGTTGACCACACCGGGGTCGGCGTCGTTCGGGCCCGGTGTGCCGTCCCCGGACGAGATGTAGACCGGGATGGAGGTCAGGTTGTCGACCAGGTAGTACGGGTCGTGCTGCTGCCAGGTCGCCGCCCCGGACGCGGTCGTCGGGTCACCCCACAGGGCGTTGATGTCCTTCCCGGACCCCGCCAGGAGCATCTGGAACTGCTGGGGGTTGCCGAAGGGGTGGGCGACGCCGCTGTAGGCGGCCACGGCCTTGAAGTCGCCGGGATGGCGGCCCGCGTAGGACAGCGCGCCGAATCCGCCCATCGACAGGCCGGCGATCGCCCGGTCGGAGCCGGCCCGGTAGTTGCGTTCGAGGAGCTGGCGTAGCTCGACCGTGTGGAAGGTCTCCCAGCGGGCCGGGTCGTTGACCCAGTCGCTGTACCACCCGGCACTGCCGCCGTCGGGCATGGCGACGATCACGTTGCGGCCGGCGGTCTGGCTCTCGACGTCGGTGTTCTCCGACCAGTCGGTGTGGTCGGACGCCATGTCGCTGCTGCTCGCCCCGCCGTGCAGCAGGTACAGCGCCGGCCAGGTCCGGTCGGGTTGGGTGTCGTAGGAGGTCGGCAGCAGCAGGCGCACGGACTCGTCGGCGTTCATGGCCGTCGAGTGGATCGTGAGGTCGACCAGGCGCGCGTCGCCGGCTACGGGGGAGGTGACACAGGTGATCGACGATCCGTCGTCGCTGCTGGTCCCCGTCGCCGGGCACGTCGCCGCCTGCGCCGGGGAGCCCCCGACGGCCAGGCCGACCAGCGTGCTCACCGCGATCATCGAGGGCAGCAGGATCCGCCGTCTCCACATCCGCGTTCTCATAGGCGCAACATTAGGCGAATCATCCGTTTACGTTCAATTTGTACTAGTTGATGCTACAAAATGGCTGATCAGGGCTTATCTGCGGTGGACGCTCACGGCGTAGCCGGGGGCAGCGGCCCGCCCCTCGCCGCGGTCGAGGGGGGCGTCGCCGGTCTCGCCGGTCTCGCCGGTCTCGAAGGGTGTGCGCTGCCAGGTGGCGAACCGGCGGTCGAGGGTGAGGCCGGCGGCGGCGCACCAGCCGTCGTAGTCCGCCAGCTCGAAGGGAGCGGCGGGCAGGGGGAGGTGCGCGGCGTCGAGCCCGAACCCGGCCACGAGCAGGCCGCCGGGGGCGAGGCGGCGGGCGAGACCGCGCAGGATCGCGGCCTCCGTCCCCGGGGCGAGCAGCGCGATGACG
Source organism: Frankia sp. ACN1ag (assembly GCF_001414035.1). Taxonomy (NCBI): domain Bacteria; kingdom Bacillati; phylum Actinomycetota; class Actinomycetes; order Frankiales; family Frankiaceae; genus Frankia; species Frankia sp. ACN1ag. The sequence goes on from NZ_LJPA01000033.1 coordinate 42,414, forward strand.
TTGCCGGCGGCGACGATGAGGTCGAACGGCCCGTCGGTGGCGGGCGGCGCGCCGGCCGGTTCGGGCGCCCCGGACGCGACGGGTGCGTCCAGGTCGGCGAGGTCGGCGAGGATCCAGCTGACGGCGGCGGACCGGTCTCGGGCCACACCGAGCATCGAGGGGTCGGCGTCGACCCCGACGCATCGGTGGCCCAGCTCCGCCAGCCGGATTGCCACCCGACCGGTGCCGCAGCCCGCGTCCAGGATCCGGGACTCGGCGGGCGCCAACGCGTGGCAGAACGCCGCCTCGCCGTGCACATCGACCCCGGCGGCGGCAAGCTGCACGAACCGGTCCGCGTAACGCCGGCCCGACCTGCCTGCGGTGAGTGACTCCCAGCGGGTCGTCACGCTGGGACTGGTCTGGTCGGGAGCATTCACGTCCCAGCTATACCGGATCCGCGAGACACCGATCAGACGGGAAGGGCGAGAACGATCAGGTTGTCGCGGTAGCTGTGCGTGGCGGTGTTGAACGCCCCGCCGCAGGTGATGAGGGCTAGGCGGGGCGGGCCGTCCGTCCGGAAGACTCCCGTGTCCGCGAGCCTGGTCTTCACGACGTGCCGGCGGGTCACCACCCGGTAGTCGTGCTTCGTGCCGTCGGCGCTGGTGACGACGACCAAGGCCCCTATCTCGACCCGGCTGAGCGGGTAGAGGGCGCCGGGGCGGCCGTTGTAGTCGACGTGCCCGGCGAGCACGACCGTCCCCGATGAGGCACCCGGGGCCCCGCCTCCTGCCCACCATCCCAGCGTCGCCGGGTCGACCGGCACGTTGAGCGCGCGCGTGGTCGCGTTGACGGAGGCCACCGTCACCGGCGCCGAGATGCCCAGGCTCGCCACGGCGACGGCCGTCGGCCGGCGTCGTAGGACCGCCTCCGGATCGGTGGACGGCGACGGTGACGCGGTGCCCGCCGCGGCGCCCGTTCGGGTGGAACTCGCGAACGCCGCCGGCCCCTGCGACGCCGCCGCCCGCGGGGAGGCGGCCGCCGTCGCGCCCGCGGCGAGCGAACCGACGTCGCCGGGGGGTCTCGACGCCACCCATCCGGCCATGCCACTGCCGCCGACGACGCCCGCGACCGTCGCCGTGACCACCAGTAGGCGGCGGCCACGGCGACGTCGACGGGTCCGCGCCAGCCGGGTGCCCGGTGGTCTGGGCCGATCAGGCCCGCCCGTGATCGGCTCCTGGCTCGCGGCCGGTGCGGCCGATCCGTCCTCGGGCGGCGGACCGGCCGTCACCGTTCGTCGGCGAGACTCGATCATCCCTGTCGGCGGGCCAGCCACGCTCGGCGGCGCTGCCACCCGAACAGGACCCCGGCCGATCCGACCGCGAGGCCGAGCGCCCCGATGGCCAGCACGGGCGGGTGGTCGTCATCCGCGGCCAGTCCGCTGTTGCCGGCGTTGACCGAGGTGGGCGAGTTCGCGGCCTGGTGGGACAGCCAACTGTAGGAGCCGGGGCCACCGACGATGTAGAGGTTGGTCGTCGATCCGGGCTTGGTCGGCACCGTCTGGGCCGGCACCAGCGGCTTGCCCGTGGTGTCGGTCACGGTGACCGTGTGCGATCCCCCCGACCCTGGCGTGCCGCCACCTGGGGTGCCGCCACCAGGGACGCCGCCACCTGGGGCGCCGCCGCCGGGGGTGCCGCCACCTGGGGTGCCGCCGCCGGGGACGCCGCCACCTGGGGTGCCGCCGCCGGGAGTGCCGCCGCCGGGAGTGCCGCCACCGGGGACGCCGCCACCTGGGGTGCCGCCGCCGGGAGTGCCGCCGCCGGGGACGCCGCCACCTGGGGTGCCGCCGCCGGGGACGCCGCCACCGGGGGTGCCGCCGCCGGGGACACCGCCACCGGGAGTGCCGCCGCCAGGGGTGCCTCCGCCGGGGACGCCTCCGCCGGGAGTGCCGCCGGGGACGCCGCCGACGCCGGGCACGCAGGGGACGCTGTCCTTGGGCTTGTCGGTGACGCAGGGCACGGTGCCGACGCCGGGCACGCCCCCGACTCCGGGCACGCCGCCGACGCCCGGCACGCCCCCGACGCCGGGCACGCAGGGGACGCTGTCCTTGGGCTTGTCGGTGACGCAGGGCACGCCCACGCCGCCGACACCAGGCGTGCCGACACCAGGCGTGCCGACACCAGGCACGTCGACGACGGGCGGACCGACGTAGACGCAGGGGAGGCCGTCCTTGGTCTTGCCGGTGATGAGGCAGGGGAGCGCGTTGACGGCGACCTCAGGCGAGACGGAAGGGAAGGTCTGGACGACCTGACCGGTGCTCGGGACGTCGCCGACGTACTTGCCGTCGATCTTGATCTGGCCGGCCGCCAGCGCCGCGACGTCACGGACGACGATCGCCGACACGTTGGTCGGCCAGGCCTTACTGGTGGTGTCGTCGTAGACCCGCGCGAGAGGCTTGCCCGCGCCGTCGAGACCCACTGCGACCGAAAGCCGGGTGCCAGGGTGGATGGCAACGTCGGCGGCTGCCGATGGCGGCGCGCTCGCCGGCTGGCCGACAGGCCGGATCTCGACGCGGTGGGCCCCGGCAACCAGCGGCTTCGGGTCCGCGACCTGTTTGGCCACCAGGTCCTTGATCAGGGTCTGCCCGTCCATGGTGACGTCCGCCTTCATATCCGGCAGCCCCTGAACCAGCGTCACCAGTCCGGCATCCTTGTTCGGCGTTGGGGTCGCTGACGCCACGCCGGGCAGACCCAGCGTCAGACATCCCGTCGCCGCCACGGCGCCGATCGTTCGAGCGCCCGCTCTCAGATGAGAGCGTGTGATCCATTGCATTACTTTGAGCTCCCGGCGACGTCATCCAGAAATCTGGGCATTTGCACCTTACCGCGACGGGCTCGAGACGAAGATTGGGCTCCCCGCTACTCCGGCTCGAGAAGATGCACACGCGTGCAGACGGCCTCGCCAGGAGTGTGAGGCGAGGTCGGTCGCGCGGACTTCGCTGGCCGTTCGAGAGTGAAATGCCAGGTCAGAACGGTCGAACCGGCGTCTCAGACGGACGAGGTACCCCGCGGTGGGGGCGATACGAGGGACGTCCGGGGCGACCCTCGGTCAAAACTGCGATCGAAGTCGCGCCCTTGGTGGCGCAACCTTCTTCCGTCTGAAGGCGTGTCAAGTGCCGTCCGCACGGGTCGAACAGAGCCCTTTCGGGCTGTCAATCAACGAGATTCTCGGATTTCGGCCCGTCGCCGTGCGCCGTGCGCCGGTTGTTGGTCCGCCATGGACCGAGGGATGAAGGTTGAAAGTGGCTACCGGAAAGAGCCCACAAAAAGGGAGTAGCCCAATCGCGCAGGCTTTCTCCAGGCGCGGAGAAGGGGACGGCAGGTGAGGGCGGCTGTCGGCGCTTTCGATGATGGTGCCCGGCCGGGCCTGCCGAGGGCCCCCGAACGGGCGGGTCGCCCTCGATGGGCAGAAGGACCCGCCGGCCGGCCAGCCCCCGTGCCGGCGGGGTGACCGGGGCGGCACGGGCCGGTGTGGCCGGAAGGATCGGGCCGGTGTGGCCGGAAGGATCGGACTCCGGAACCACAAGATAATCAACGCTGTTGACGAATCGCCGGCGGACTCAAAATGATCAAGAAGGCGGGCTGGCTGCTACCGGAAAGACGAAGGGCGGGGGTGGGACGGGCGATGCCCTCCCACGTCAGCGTCCGGTGCCTTGTGCGTGCCGGCTGGGTGCCCGCCGACGGGGAGACAAACCGTCATCGACCGTCCTTCGTCGGCGTAGACCGACCCGGGCGGACCGGGCGGGTCGCCTGGCGTGCGCGGATACCCAGATCGCCCTCGTCGGGTGCGGGCGGGCCACCGACGCTCCTGCCGCCGTCCCCTCTACCGTTGCCGGCGCGGCCGTTGCCGGCGCGGCCGTTGCCGGCGCTGCCGCCGCTGCCGTCACCGTCGCCGCTGCCGTCACCGTCGCCGCCCCCGTCCTGCGGCGCCGCGGGAGTGGCGGCCTCGACGGGCGGGACGCCGGTGGCGGGACCGACGAACGTGCCGTAGCCACCGTCGTGGTAGACCAGCGGCGCGACGGACCGCTCCGCCCGGCTCTCGACCACCTCGGCCACCACCAGCCAGTGGTCGCCCGCGGGGATCCGGTCACGGATCCGGCAGCGCAGCCAGACCGCGGCGTCGAGCAGCAGCGGTTCCCCGGTGCCCAACGTCCGCCATCGCGTCGGCGCGGCGAACCGGTCGGCGCCCGGTGCCGCAAAACGGGCGGCCAGGTCGTGCTGGTCATGGGAGAGCAGGTGCACGACCAGGGTGTCCGCCGCGTGCAGTGTCGGGACGATCGACGAGCCCGCCGACAGCGACAGCGACACCAACGGCGGGCTCTGCGACAGCGACGCCACCGACGTCGCCGTGAACCCCACCGGGCCCTGCGCGCCGTTCAACGTCACGATCGTGACCCCGGCGGCGTGACGCCGGAAGGCACGGCGCAGCGCGGCCGCCGCGGCGCGATCCGCCGCGGCGGGGACTGGCAGCGGCGCGGGGAGTGGCGGCGCGGGCCGCGGCGGCGCGTGCTTCGGCATGGCCTCCACCCTGCGGCACGAGCGCGCCGCAGTGCAACGTCCGGACCCCCGAAGATCGGCCCGCCCGACCGGGGAGCGCTCAGCACCGATGGGCACCCGGTGCGGTGGCCTGCCCGGACGGACGGGACGGGTTGCGCGGCGCCGGTCGCCTCTCGCGCCGGCCGAAGCCGGTGGCCGCCGGGCCTCGGCGGTGCCGGCCCGGGGCCCGACACGATCGGGCTGTGGGATTGTGGGCGAACTCCACGCGCCATTTCACCCATCTTCCCGGTTTCGACGTCAGAGGATGGGTAGAGCGGGGAAATCCTCACGATCAGGGGGCAGTGCGAGCGATGGCGACCGACCGCGCCGCGGGCCAGGAACGTAGGCTCGCCGGTCGCTACCGGCTCGGGCGGGTGCTCGGTAGCGGCGGCGGCGGCGTCGTCCGCGAGGGCGAGGACACCCTGCTGCGCCGCCGGGTGGCCATCAAGGAGGTCCGGCGACCGCCGGTCGCGTCCCCGGCCGAGCGGGCGCTGCTCAGCGAGCGGGTGCTGCGCGAGGCCCGCGCCGCCGCCCGGCTGCGTCACCCCGGTCTGGTGACGGTCTACGACGTCCTCGACGCCGACGACCACACGTGGATCGTCATGGAGTACGTCGACGGCACCTCGCTCGCCGATCTCATCCGCGGCGCCGGCCGGCTGCCGCCACTGGAGGTGGCCCGCATCGGCGTCAGCCTCGCCTACGCCCTGGAGGCCGCGCATCGTGGTGGTGTCGTGCATCGCGACGTCAAGCCCGGCAACGTCCTCGTCACCGTCGACGGGCAGGCGCGGCTCACCGACTTCGGCATCGCCGTCACCGAGGGTGACGCGACCCTGACCGAGGCGGGGACGCTCGTCGGGTCGCCCGCCTACATCGCCCCCGAGCGGGCCCGCGGCGCCCGCGTCGGCGCCGCCGGGGACGTGTGGGGACTCGGCGCGACCCTGTTCACGGCCGTCGAGGGAGTGCCGCCGTTCGAGGGCGAGGGGCCGCTGGCCATCCTCGCGGCCGTGGTGGAGGACCGGCGTCGGCCGTTCCAGCACAGCGGCCCTCTGCGCGGGGTCCTCACCGAGCTGCTCGACTCCGACCCGGCGCGGCGCCCGTCGCTCGCCGAGGCCCGCGGCCGGCTGCGCGAGATCGCCGACCGGCTGGAGGAGACCGACCACACCCTCGACGGCACGCTGGTGGAGATCCCGCAGCTTGACCTGGACGGACTCAACGGCCTGGATGGCCTGGATGGCGCGGCTCCGCCGCCGGCGGCGACCTCGGGTCCGGCCGCGCTCCCCGCTGCGGCCGGCGCCCCCGGCCCCGCCGTGGGCGCCCCCGCCCCCGCTGCCGGGTCGCCAGCCGAGCCGCCAGGCCGGCCTGCCCCGAGCGCCCGATCCACCCCCGCCGACCAGCCTGCCCCCGCCGACCAGCACGCTCCCGCCGATCAGCCTGCCTCCGCCGCTCTGGCCGCCCCCGCCGGCCCGCCCGGCCCGCCCGGCCCGCCCGGCCCGCCCGGCCCGCCCGACCAGCCTGGCCTGGCTGGGCCGGGCGGCCTCGATGCCGGAGCGAGCTGGGATGGCCGGTCCGGTTCCGCCGGTGAACCCGACCAGGCTGTTCCGGCGGGTCTGGCCGCTGCGTCCGGAGCCGCGGGCGGGGTCGACCCGGCCGCGGCGCGCCGCGATCCGGCCGGGCCGGCGCGTCGGCGGCGCATCGCTGTGCTCGCCGCCGTCGCGGCCGTGGTGATCGCTGCCACGGCGATCGTGCTCGGCCTGGTCCTCGCGGACGACGGCTCGCAGGCGTCCCCGCCGGCCGCCGCGACGTCGCCGGCCGCCCCCGCCACGTCGCCGGCACCGCGGGCCTCGGCGACGGCCACGGCAGGGGCGACGCCGGCCACGGCGACGTCGGCGCCCGCGACCGGCCCGACGCCGGCAGCCACGCCGTCCGCGGCGTCCACCGCGTCGCCCGCCGTGGCGCAGGTCGGCGACAACCTCGGCGCGCTCATTCCGGACACGACCGACCCCGCCGACGCCCCGGACGGCTACACCCTCCACCGGGACGGTAGCGGCTGGTCGGCGGCGCTACCCGCCGGCTGGCGGATCTCCGAGCGGGGCAACGGGCGGGTGATCACCACCGCGCTGTCCGGCCACCCGGATCTGTTCATCGACGTGCAGCCGAAGGCGGGCCCGTCCGCCATCGGCGCCTGGCAGGACCAGGAGCCCGCGGTCCGCGGGAGCTCCGCCGGCTATCGCCGCCTGTCCATCCGCCCCGCGGACGGCGGCGCCGGGACCAGTGCGGCGATCTGGGAGTTCACCTTCACCTCCGGCGGGCAGACCATCCACGTCCTCGACTTCGGGGTGGTCCGCAACGGGCACGGCTACGCGCTGCGCTGGCGGGTCCCGGAGCAGGGCTGGGACGCCGCCGTCGGCCAGATGCGTACGATCTTCGCCTCGTTCCGCCCCGGCCCCTGAGCCCTGGTTTCTGAGCCCTGGTTTCTGAGCGCCCGCGACGCGGCGGCGCGCACCGCGTGCCGGTCGGGGTCGACGAGGACGAACTCCTCCTCGACTCCGACCGTCCGTACACCCTCGGTCGTCATTGTCGCCAGTGTCCCGGCCGTACCTGCGCAAACGCCGGCGGTGGGCGGCGTCAGTCCGCCGTGCCCACCCGGGTGATCAGCGCCGGGATCGCCGCCCACAGCACCGTCAGGACGACCAGGGTGGCGCTCGCGGCGACCACGGCCGTGGTCCGGCCCTTGGTGACGTCGAAGATCAGCAGGACCACCCCGGAGATCGCCAGGGCCAGCACGGCGAGCCCGACCTGGGCGAGCCGGTTGGCGATCTGGACCAGCGTCTCCTTCTCGCGCCTGCGGAACAGGGCGCGGTGCAGACTCACCGGCATGATCAGCAGCCCCGTGGCCGTGATCGACAGCAGCACGATCGCGAGGTAGAGCCACTCCTGATCGTCGGTGAGGTCGGCGAAGCGGTTCTGAAACGGCAGGGCCAGCAGGAAGGCGGTCAGCAACTGCACGCCCGTCTGGGCCACCCGCAGCTCCTGCAGGATGTCGGCCCAGTTGCGGTTGCGTCGCTCCTGCGCGGACTCCGCGTCCTCCTGGTCGGCGCGCCGGCCCGGGCCGGGCAGATCGGGTGGGTCGGTGCTGGCGGTCATGGCGGACGATCTACCCCGCTGACCCCGCCCCACACGAACCGGCCGACCGGGTGCATGGCCCATCGGGCGACGGCCGTCCACTCATCCGCCCAGTGAACTAGCTCACACCGGGTGGTGGGCTGGAAATCGGCAGCCCACGTGCTCATCTCGTCGCCCGGGACAGGCACCCACAGGTGACGTCAGCCCGGTCGAACCGCCACGAAGGCAGCCATCGGGGGCCGGGATGCCGCAGGTCGGCCGTCTGGGACGACACCCGAGCGAACCGGGTGCCGTAGAATCCCGGCGGCGACTCGCCGACCCTCTCGGTGTCGATTCCGCGTTCGAACTCGATCGACGCGCTCCACCTGCGCGCCGGCCATGGCGTGCCCGGCCACGGCCTGATCGTGACCACTGCGGCGCCGGCCCGTCGACGAGCACCCGCCCGCACCCATCGCTGTGATCACGGTGGCGGGTCCCGGCGCGGCATATGTTGATACCCAGACGGAGTAGACGTGAAGCGGAGTCTCGGTGACTGATTCGACGATCATCTATACCCACACGGACGAGGCCCCGGCCCTGGCCACGTACTCGTTCCTGCCGGTGGTGCAGGCGTACGCGGCGACGGCCGGCGTCCCGGTGGAGAGCCGCGACATCTCCCTCGCGGGGCGGATCATCGCCAGCTTCCCCGAGCATCTCGAACCCGGGCAGCGCATCGACGACGCGCTCGCCGAGCTCGGTGAGCTGGCGAAGACCCCCGGGGCGAACATCATCAAGCTGCCGAACATCTCGGCGTCGATCCCGCAGCTCAAGGCGGCGGTCGCCGAGCTGCAGCAGCAGGGCTACGCGCTGCCGGACTACCCCGACGACCCGCGTACCGACGCCGAGCGCGACATCCGCGCCCGCTACGACAAGATCAAGGGCAGCGCCGTCAACCCGGTGCTGCGCGAGGGCAACTCCGACCGTCGCGCCCCCGCCTCGGTGAAGGCCTACGCCCGTGCGCACCCGCACCGGATGGGCGCGTGGAGCTCCGAGTCGAAGACGAACGTCGCCACCATGGGCGCCGACGACTTCCGCTCCACCGAGAAGTCCGTGATCCTGCCCGCGGACGACACCCTGCGCATCGAGCTGGCCGGTGATGACGGCAGCACCACCGTCCTGCTGCCGGCCCTGCCGGTGCTCGCCGGCGAGGTCGTCGACGCCGCCGTCCTGCGGGTGGCCGCGCTGCGCGAGTTCCTCACCGCGCAGATCGCCCGGGCGAAGGCGGAGGGCGTGCTGTTCTCCGTGCACCTGAAGGCCACGATGATGAAGGTCTCCGACCCGATCATCTTCGGCCACGTGGTCCGCGCGTTCTTCCCGAAGACGTTCGCCGCCCACGGCGAGGCGCTCGCCGCCGCCGGGCTGTCCCCGAACGACGGCCTCGGCGGCATCCTCAAGGGCCTGGCGTCCCTGCCCGACGGCGCGGCGATCAAGGCGTCGTTCGAGGCCGAGATCGCCGAGGGCCCGGCCCTGGCGATGGTCGACTCCGACCGCGGGATCACCAACCTGCACGTGCCGAGCGACATCATCGTCGACGCCTCCATGCCCGCGATGATCCGCACCTCCGGCCACATGTGGGGCCCGGACGGCGCGGAGGCCGACACCCTCGCGGTGCTGCCGGACTCCAGCTACGCCGGCATCTACCAGGTCGTGCTCGACGACTGCCGCGCCCATGGCGCCTACGACCCGGCGACGATGGGCTCGGTGCCCAACGTCGGCCTCATGGCGCAGAAGGCCGAGGAGTACGGCAGCCACGACAAGACCTTCGAGATCCCGACCACCGGCACCGTCCGCGTGGTCAACGCCGCCGGCGAGGCCGTGCTGGAGCAGGCGGTCGGGGCCGGCGACATCTTCCGCGCCTGCCAGACCAAGGACGCCCCGGTCCGGGACTGGGTGAAGCTCGCCGTCACCCGCGCCCGCGCCAGCGGCGACCCGGCGGTGTTCTGGCTCGACGCCACCCGCGCCCACGACGCCCGGCTGATCGAGAAGATTCGGGCCTACCTGCCCGAGCACGACACGACGGGTCTGGAGATCCTCGTCAAGTCCCCGGAGGAGGCGATCGCGTTCTCGCTGGAGCGGATCCGCCGCGGCGAGAACACCATCTCCGTCACCGGCAACGTGCTGCGCGACTACCTGACCGACCTGTTCCCCATCCTGGAGCTCGGCACGAGCGCCAAGATGCTCTCGGTGGTCCCGCTGATGAACGGCGGCGGCCTGTTCGAGACCGGCGCCGGCGGCTCCGCGCCCAAGCACGTCCAGCAGCTCGTCAAGGAGAACTACCTGCGCTGGGACAGCCTCGGCGAGTTCCTCGCGCTCGCGGTGAGCTTCGAGCAGTTCGCCCTGTCCACCGGCAACACCCGGGCGAAGGTCCTCGCCGACACCCTCGACCGGGCGACCGCGACGTTCCTCAACGAGGACAAGTCGCCCGCCCGTCGCGTCGGCGGCATCGACAACCGCGGCAGCCACTTCTACCTGTCCCTGTACTGGGCCCAGGAGCTGGCTGCCCAGACCGACGACGCCGCCCTCGCCGAGGCCTTCGCCACCCTGGCGAAGACCCTCACCGAGCAGGAGCAGACCATCGCCGAGGAGCTGCTCGCCGTGCAGGGCAACCCCGCCGACATCGGCGGCTACTACCAGCCCGACCCGGTCAAGGCCACCGAGATCATGCGCCCCTCGAAGAGCTTCAACGAGGCCCTCGCGCTCCTCGGCTGACCGACCGTCAGCTCAGTGACCGCACCCGGACCTCCGGGCCCGCGGACATGCCCGAGCTCATCGCCCGCCCGTACGAGGCGGGCGATGAGCTCGTCCGCATCAACGCCCAGGGCGTGGTGCGAGCCTCATCGGGTGGTCGCCCCCGTGGGGGATGACGGGGCGGGGGTCGGCTGCCGCTCGGAGTCGCCGTGGCACCGCTCGGGTTTGTAGCACTGTGGCACCACGAACGGCGACGCCGGCGGGTAGGTGACCACCAGCCCCGGTCCACCCGAGTTCGCGTTGGGCCCGGCCGTGCGCTGCGGAAGGTTCTCGCCCGGACTGTTGGCACCGTAGAAGGTCCGGCTGATTCCCTGAGGGGTGCCGGTGCCGGTGCCGGTGCCGGCGGCGGCGGCCGGAGGCGGCGCGGCGCCACCGCTACCGGCCGGGATCGGAGACGGTGGGATCCGGGCAGGCTGGGTGGCGGCGGCCCGGCGTACCGGCGTACCGGCCCCGACGCTGCCGGCCCCGACGCTGCCTGTACCGATGCTGCCCCTGGCCGGGGCGCTGTGCGTTGCGCCCCCCGCGGCGGGCGCGGGGATTGCGGACGCGGCCACCGCCGCCGGCTGCCGTGCGTCGATCGTTCCCCGGCCGGAGGTGTCGCCCGACGCCGCGAGGCTGGCCGTCGCCGAAGGCGGGGCCGCAGGCCGCCCGTTCGGCTCTTCGCCACCATTCGACCCACCGCAGCCCGCCAGGCCGACGGTGAAGACGGCGGCGGCGACAATGGTGCGCCTCACCTGTCGCCTGCTCGCCCGCGCGGTCAGGAGCTGCGCCTTCCCCCACCCGGGCTTCCTCTGCGGCGCTCGGCTCCCTGTCCCAGCGCTGCCGGCGGGCAGCCTGTCGGGCGGATCCCCCTGCACATCGTCCCGCCCGAACACCGATGCTCCCGCGTCCACCGCAGCCCACCCCTAAGCCGATCACCGGTCCGCCACCTCCGCGGACATACGGTAAGGACCTTCTCGCGCAGCACAATTCGGCAGATCAAGGACTCTCCGCCCGCCTCCAGCGCCCCTGCGGCATGGAGACGGCGGCGAGAAGAGCGGCGAAGCGACGCGGCAAGGCCGGTGTGCTGCTCGTTCCGCCCGCCGGGCCGGACGGAACGAGGGCACGTCTCAGAGGTAGGTGGCGCCGAAGGCCTCGATGAACTCGAGCGACTCCTTCGGTGACCCGCCCGGCGCGGAGATGATCAGGTTGGTGACGCCGGCGTCGGCGAGGGTCTGGAATGCCTCGCGGTGGCGGTCGGCCTCCTGGTCGGGGCGGTTGATGGTGGCGTCGAGGTAGGCCGGGGCGATGTCGAGCTGTGCGCCGCGCTCGCCGGCCAAATCACGCAGCTCGCGGATCTTCGCGGCCATGGCCTCGGTGGTCGCGAGCTGAGCGGTCCTGGTGGTGGTGAACAGCTCCGCCGGCCCCCCGAGTGGCATCCAGCCCTGGACCTTCTGCGCGACCCGGCGCAGCGTCAGCTTCGAGTTGCCACCGATCCAGATCGGGATCGGGTCCTGCACCGGCCGGGGCCGGGCGATCACGTCACGCGCCGAGAAGTGCTTGCCGGTGTAGCTGAACGGGTCACCCTTCCAGTGCAGCGGCAGCACCTCGAGGGCCTCGTCGAACAGCTCGTTGCGCTCGTCGAAGTCGACGCCGAGGGCGAAGAACTCGGCCTTCTGGTAACCGGTGCCGACACCGAGCGTGAGCCGGCCGTGGGAGATCTTGTCCAGGGTCGCGGCGGACTTCGCCAGGAGGAACGGGTTGCGGTAGGGCACCACGGCCAGATAGGTCAGCAACCGCAGCCGAGTGGTGACGGCGGCCGCGGCGCTGAGCGCGACGAACGGGTCGAGCGACTGGTGGCCACCCGACGCAAGCCAGCGGGCGCCGGGGATCGGATGCTCGGTGAAGGCGAACCCGTCGAAACCGGCGGCCTCGGCGGCGACGGCGAGCTCGCCGACGTCGCCGCTGTCCAGCAGGTCACCCTCGGTGCCGTTGGTCTCGGGATACTGGTACACGAACCGCAACGCACTCTCCTCGTCCACCCGGCCCGTCCGCTCGACGTGCCCCACACCACACACTGCCCTTTCTTGACGCTTGTGCCAAGTGAAGCACCGACCAGCCCGACCGCCCGGCCCTCGCCAGTGGGAGCCGGGCCCGCACAATCCGGCTGTGGGTAGCCGTCCCCGCCCGACACCGGTGTCGGACTCCGGCTTTGTCAGCCGACGTCGACGACCACGACCGTGGTGTCATCGCGGGTGCCGGCGGCTTCGGCGAGGGCGAGCAGCGCGGCCGCGGCCTGCGCGGGCGGGAGCGCCCCCATGCCGTCGATCCTGGCGGCGACACCCTCGGGCGTGAGCATTTCGGTCAGCCCGTCGGTGGCGAGCACGAACCGGTCGTGAGCGCCGAGCGAGACCGTGATCGTCTCTACGGTGAGCGCGTCCGTCTGGCCGACGGCGCGCAGCAGCGGCCCGCCGTCGATGGCATGCGGCCGGGTGATCACCGCGCACGGCGTGTCCGGGCCACGGTGCCAGATGGTCCCGTCCCCGACGTGCGCCACGACCGCCGTCCGCTGGCGGCCGGACGGACGGACGACCAGCACGTCAACGGTGGTTGCCATCCCGTCCAGACGGGCATCGGCCCGGGCCCGCGCACGCACCGCCGTGTTCGCGGCGCGGACCGCCTGCTCGAGGGCGGTGGCCAGGTCCACCTGGCGCGCCGGCCGCAGCGCGGCGATCGTCGTCAGCGCCAGTGCCGAGGCGATTTCCCCAGCCGCCTCGCCGCCGACACCGTCGGCCACGCCCGCGAAGTTGTCGCCGACGAGGTGGAAGTCCTCGTTCGTCCGGCCGCCGGCACGGGTGGCCGCGCCGGCGACGACGGCTCCGGGCGCAGACGGCGCGGGAGTCGGCCGGCCGGCGGATTCCGCCACCGCCACCGCCAGCGGCTTCGTGACGGCCGGGCTGACCGCCGGGGCACGCGGGACGCGCGGGACGCGGGACGTGAACGGGGGCGGCGGGAGCGAGGGAGCGGCACCCAGATCGGCTGTTGCGAGGCTTCGGCCGCCGGGCAACGGGTTGGCGGGGTCCGCGGCCGAACCGTCCGCGTCGTGACCATCCGCGTCGTGACCGTCCGCGTCGCCGTCCGTCGCGGTGTCAGTCCGGGGCGCGGGGCGGTAGGCCGTCGGCAGGGCGGCCCTGGGCCGGCTGGCCGTCCGGAGCCGGCGACCGGGCCGTAGCAGGGTCAGGTCGACGGGACCGTCCGGCAGCCGCGGGCCGCGCAGCACGACAAGAACGACGATGGCGCCGAGGGCGAGGACGCCAAGGGCGACGAGGACCAGGACGGCATTGATGGCGTACTCCCTCCGCGGGCCCGCGCCGGCCGGCGCGGGCGGGGCGTCCTGTCGGCATGGATGATCCCAGTGTGCCCGGCGCGGCTACCGACCGACGCGGCCCACCGGAAGATTCGTCTGTCGCGCGCTGCGGACCGCCGCGTGGACGCGGCCGAGGTCGGCGCGGGCCGCCTCCAGCGCCCGTCTCGGGACGACCCCCTGACCCGCGCGGCGGTCGGGGTCGTACGACAGCCAGCGGTCGGCGAGGTCCGCGACCGGGGCCGGCAGCTCCCGGTGGATCGCGTCGAGGCGAACCGGCCGGACGCGCTCGGCCAGCTGGTAGTAGGAGAACAGGTCGAAGTCGCTCACGCCGGCCGCGAGGTACTCCCGCAGGAGCGGCGCCTCGCCGCCGACAAGCTGATAGAGGATCCCGCCGATCGAGAACAGGTCGGCCAGCGGCGTCGACCAGTCACCCTCGTGGGAGAGCTGTTCCGGTGCGCAGAAGAACGGGGTTCCCATCCGCAGCAGGGCGGATGGTCCCGGAGTGCGCTGGTAGAACCGGGCCAGCCCCCAGTCGATGATCCGCGGTGTCTCCCCGTCGAGGACGACGTTGGCCGGCTTGAGATCGTGGTGGACGAGGCCGCGTTCGGCCGCGGCGGCCATTCCCGCGAGGATCTGGTCGGTCGTCCGCAGGCACCAGCCCAGCGGTCGGGTCGGCCGGAGCGTGCAGTGCCGCTCCAAGCTCCCGGGATGGTATTCGGGCATGACGATGAACAGGTAGCGCTGCCCCTGCACGCTGTCGGTGAACGTCCCGTAGTCGAGGATCTCGCCGATGAACCTCCGATTCCGGCCCGCGCCGCCCGGCATCTCGTCCGCGACGTCCATCTCCCGCTGCAGCGCCCGCGCCTTGGCGAGCTGAGTCTCCGCCGCGCTGCTCTGCCGTCTGTCGACGGCATGGACCGTCTTGATCACAATCTTCGGCTCGCGGCCCTGCAGGTCGGTGCCGTGCCAGACCACCCCCTGGCCACCCAGATCGGCGTTGCTCAGCGGCCGGTCGATCCGCCAGCGATTCTTGATCACCTGACCGATGAGCGGCTGCTCCGGCACCGTGTCGGGGATCGGCCCAGGGTCCGGGGCAGGGTCCGGCCCGGGATCCGGGGCAGGGTCCGGGCCGGGGTCCGGGGCAGGGTCCGGGCCGGGCATCGGAACAGGGGAAGGCTCCGGCTCCGGGCCGGGGCCGGGGTCGGGGTCGGGCCCTGGCTCCGGGGGCGGCATCGGGACGACGAGGACGTCGTCATCCGGCGGCGGTGTCGGCTTCGGGATCGTCGGGATCGGCGTGGGCATCGGCCTGGTCGGCGGCAGGGGCATCCGGTAGCGGTACGCCAGGTCACGCAGCCTCGCCGCCTTGTCCAGCTCGATCCTCATCAGCTCGAGCTCGGCCTCGGCCTCCTGCCGGGCCTCCGCGATCCTCTGCTGGGCCAGGAAGGCGTTCACCGCCCGCTTCTCGTAGTACTCGAGGAGCCCGGCGGCGATGTCCTTTGCCTTCGCACGGTGCGCGGTGTGGTTGCGCCACAGCTGCAGGGCGTTCGCCTTGCCGTCGAGCTGGCGGGCCCACAGGACGCTGCGTTCCCGCTCGGCCTGCGCGGTGCTGTCCAGGGTCCGCTTGAACATCAGCGGGGCGAGGTCGATACCGAAAAGCAGCAGGGTGAGGATGATCCGCCAGGCGAGCACCGAGTGGTCGTCCATCGTCAGGCGCCAGAATCCGGCCTCGCGCAACAGCAGGTCGTCGCCACCGTCGATCTTGGCTGTCTCGGTCTTCAGGTAGGTGGCCCGGTCGGTGTCACGAGTGGCTCGGAACGTCGTGAGGCTCCTCTGTGCGGCCGTGACCGCATCCTGCGCGGTCGTCTGCTCGCCCTGCCGCTTCTGGAGCGAGTCCAGCGCCTGCTGGAAGATGGGGCCCGGGCCGCGCTCACACGGCTGACCCTTGTAGGTGCCCCCGACCTGCTGGCAGTTCACCCAGGTCTGGGCGTCGGTCACCGCGCCGTCCGCCTTCTCCTTTGCGGCGACGGCGTCGTCCCGCTCCTTGCTGCGCACCTTGTCCTCTGCCGCGCGGCCCGCGTCCCACTTCGCCATCGCCTCGGCCAGGCGCTCGGACTTGATCTCGTCCTTTTTCGGCTCGATCGAGTCGGCGAAGAACGACAACAGAATCGACTCGGTGACCAGGAGCCCGGCGCAGATGGCGATGAGGATCCGCACCCAGTGGGTTCCGCTCACGTGGCGGATCCGGACTCGGTTGCGGCGCGCCCGGTAGCCGGCGACCGTCAGCAGGACCGACCGGTCGATGAAGAGGATGAACGCCGCGTAGACCAGGCCGAACGGCAGCGTCGCGACCAGCGAGGTGTGGAAGCCGAGCGCGGCGACGTTCGCGCCCGCGTAGACCGCGAGCCCGGCGGTGAGCAGCATCAGCACGCCGGCCGTGACGAACCGGGACCGGTCGTCCGCCTCGACCGTGCCGGGCGGCGTGCCGGTAAGGAAGATCAGCAGGTCGCCGACCCGGCGGCCGAGCCCCGGACGATCGAGGCGCGGGGGCGTCCCGGACCCGTCCCCGAAGCCACGGTCCGGGCCATGCTCGGGCCAGGCGGCCGCCGCTGGCTCATCGGCCTCGCCGAACGAGCCGACATCCGGCCATGGCTCGGCCACATCGTCGTCCACGGATCCCCCGTCCCGTGCCCACCGTCGCTCCCCGCGCGCGGTCGATGGCATGACGTCAGGTCGAACGCTAGCTGGCCAAACGGCCAGGCGGAGTCGTGTTGCCGGCGTTTTGGGGAACCGCTGTCGCGACGGCCATGACCATCGTCCTCGCCGGGTCGTCCTGCGGCGGAGTGCCGTGGCGCGGCTGCTGCCGTCTCCGCGATGAGTGGCCGCGGGGTAAGCGGACAGGCTGAGGACATCTGCGCGCCATCGCCTGGCCAGGACGGACCCGCACACTCGGCCTGTGCAATGGCCGGGCACGCCGTGACCCGCAACCCGGTCGCCCTGGAGCAGGTGGGCGACAAGCTGCGTCTGCTCGCCGCGCCCGACGACGGCGAAGAGACCGCCGGCACCGAACTGCTCGTGTACGAGGCGCCCATCGGCTGAGCGAGGCGTTTCGGGCTCCCGCCGGCACCATCGGCTTCCGCGTAGCTGTCTGATCCCGCGTAGCTGTCTGATCCCGGCTATGACCTGATCCCGGCTATGACCTCACACGATCTAGCCGGAGCCCTGGGGGATGTCGGCGGCTGCGACCGCCGCGGCGACGGCAGGCAGCGCAGCTTCGCCGGCCTGGCGTCCGGCGGCGATCAGCCCCTGCACACCTTTGGGTGACCAACGCGAAACCCCGACCGTGGCCGGGTGGATCAGCACCTCCGGCGCACGTTCGTCTCGCCTGACCGCCGCATGCTCGCCGCGCGGGGCACGCAGCGTCTCCAACATCCGCCCGGCGGTCTGCACCCTGCTGTCCGTGTCACCGTTGAGGCTGACGGCGATGACCAGATCAGCTCCCAGTGCGCGTGCCGCCCACACCGGCACGTTGTCCGCCAGCGCCCCATCGACCAGCAGGCGGCGTCCAATGCGTACCGGGGGGAACAGGCCGGGCACGGCACTGGACGCCCGCAACGCGCTGCTCAACGGCCCTTCGGTCAGCAGGACCGCCTCACTGGCCCGGATGTCCCACGCCAGCGCGCCGAAACGGCGACCGAGATCCTCCAGCCTCTCCACACCGATGTGCTTCTCGACGCTCAGCTCAAGCGGAGAGGTGTCCAGCAGGCCCCACCGTCGCCGCATGTTGAACTGCGCGAAGTCGGCCCAGTTCGCGGACAGGACCGTCGCGGTGAGTACCTCACTACTCAGTCCGGCCGCGTAGCCGGCGCCGATCAGCGCGCCTGCGCTGGTACCCACGACGACAGGGCAGGAGATACCAGCCTGCTCGAAAACCTCCAGCACGCCGACATGCGCGGCACCCAGGGCGGCCCCGCCACCGAGCACCAGGCCAAGTCNTGGGCGCTCGTCCGAGGACCCCTCGCTCACGAAAGACACCACCTCGGCGGACGCGGACATCGTCTCGACGTGCCCATCACCATACGCACCTCGCCGCCGTAGAGAGCCGCCGTGGACAGCCGCCGTGGACAGCGGAAACATGATCCCTGGAGGCCGTCGTCGCGCGATGCTTGATCTCCGTCAGGAGAAGATGTCGGCGGCGGTGACCACCAGGGTCCCCGGCGGGGCGTCGCGGACCTCCTCGCGAGCGCAGAGGGAGAGGCGAACCGAGCCGGGGTCGTCCGTCCCGTCCGTCCCCTCCGAACCGTCCGAACCCGCTGGAATGGCCGGTGGCGCGGCGGGCCGCAGAGCGTGGGCCT
The DNA here is from genome assembly GCF_001414035.1 of Frankia sp. ACN1ag. Lineage (NCBI taxonomy): Bacteria > Bacillati > Actinomycetota > Actinomycetes > Frankiales > Frankiaceae > Frankia > Frankia sp. ACN1ag. The sequence continues at coordinate 60,593 of NZ_LJPA01000033.1, forward strand.
TCTGGCGAAGTCTGCCCGCGAGTCTGTGGCCATCGGCCGTGCGGGCCCACTTCGCCTCGCCTACCAGCACGGGACGTCTGTCCCTGCCCGCGAGCACGACCGCGTCGATCTCGTCCTGGCCGCCGGCACTCCAGTACGACCCCACGGCGACGACGTCGGGGCCCAGTGTGCCGCCGACGGCGAGCCGGCGCAGATGCTCGCGAAAGGCTTCCTCCCACGGCGCGCCGAGATGATCGTCCAGACTGTCGATCAGTACTGGAAGCAGTGCCTTTCCCAGGCCGCGTTCGATCTCCGCCCGGAAGCGAGAGAGCACGCCGAGGTAGAAGGCCAGGAAATTGTCGGCGATTCGGTAGACGCGTCGCCGACTGCGAGCTGTGTCGGTGACCGGAGTCATCCGTTCAGCCAGCCGTAGTTCGACGAGCCGATCCAGGGTGCGGGCCGGTTCAGCGCGGATATAGTCCTTGATCTCATTGTACTGTGTGCGATCCGCGGCGATGGCATGCAGTACGGCCGCCGGGAATTCACCGTGCTCCACCTCGGTGGCCAGCACCAACTGTCCTTCGGTGAGCAGGGGCGCCCCGGGCCGGCAGGCCAGCCGTAGCAGGTTGTCGGCGACGCCGGAATCCTGGTCCCACCACGACAGGTAGAGCGGCATTCCGCCAACCAGCCCGTACACGAGCGCCCGGTCCGCCGGGGTGAGACCCGGCAGCATGAGCGCGGCCTCGTGCGGACGGAACGGATACAGCGAAAGTGACAGGTCAAACCTGCCGTAGAGGGGTGCCCGCTCCTCCTGCAGAGCGGTCATGTGCCGCACGGCCGACCCGCACAACAGTAGCCGCAGCCTGGTCCTGCCGATCGTCCGGTCGAGGAAGGCTCGCAGGATCCCCGGCAGGTCGGGTGAGGTGGTGACAATCTCCGGAAATTCGTCCAGGACGACGAGAAGCGGCTCCTGTTCGGCCGCGGTGGCGAGGTCGTCGAGAGCGTCGTCCCAGTCGATGTAGGGACGGGCGGTAAGGTCCCGGATGCGCCCGGGCGCGGCGGCCGCCACCTGACGGGACAGCTGCGCCAGCTCCCCGGCGGCCGCCCGGCCGGCCCCGGTGTGAAACACCGACCGCCGGCCCTCCGCGAAGCGCTGTACCAGCGCGGTCTTGCCCACCCTGCGCCGTCCCCAGATCACCGCGGGCCGTGGATCGCTCGAGTTCCACCACGCATCAAGGGCGGCGAGTTCCTCGGTGCGATTCACGAATGCCATGCCTGCCTCAGCTCCGCCGGCCACAACTTACATCTCCTGTAACTTACACCTGCCGTCAGTTACATGGCTCGTCAGTAAGGTTGGCCGTCAGACTGCCTGGCCGATGACGAAGTCGAAGTTGGGCGCAGGACCGACCGCGCGTTGCAGGGTCTCCACGACCCGGCGGGGGTTGTCGTACGGGCCGGACAGGTAGAACGGCTTGCCGTCCTTGCCGAAGGTGATCGCTGAGGGCCCATCCCAGGGTCCGAGGTGGCCGGCGGCCGGGGCGAAGTCGGGGTGGGGCTCGAAACCGAGCCCACGGNCGTACTCGACGGAGCCGAAGACCAGGTCGGCGGCCAGCTCGATCGGTGCGGCCTGCCAGCCGTCCGGGTGGGCGGCGAAGTACTCGGGTACGAAGCGTGCCAGCTCGACCTCGGTCCTGATGTCGGGACCGAGGGCATTCTTGACTCCGAGGCAGTAGACGTCCGCCAGGTACCCGCACGTCGACACCTTGTCCCAGCGGTGCCTGCGGGCGACCAGCACACTGACGAGCCCGCCGGTGCCATCGGGCTCGGGTGCTTCGTCCACCCAGCCGCGCGATGGGTCGACCGTGAGGCCCTGGCTCCAACCCGCGCTGATCCAGCACCCGACGACCGGCGGCTCACCGGCCACGGCCTGGGCCTGCGCCGCGGCGGCCCGCACCAGCGGGGCCACCACGGACGGCGGCACCCCGAGGATGCGCGCGATCTGTTTCGGCGACTTCCCCTCGCCGCGCAGCGCGGACACCCGATCCCGAAGTTCAGCGTCACCCATGAACGCCGATGCTAACGACGCCGCCATCGTCCTCCCCCGAAGGGCCCGTGGTCGTGGTCTGGTCCGGGCGGTGCCGCGGCGGCCCGAGGGATGCTGACAGATAGGGAACACCGCCTCGAGAAGTCGTACATAGCTTTGCGCGGTCTTCTCGTCGAGGTGGGCGCTTGAGGCTGCTCGGGTGATGTTGAGTATCTGTGCGGTCTGGCCGGCCAGCCGTTCGAGCAGGCCCGGTAACGAGGCGGCCTGACGGATCTTACTGAGGTCGCGGACGTCGCGTTCGAGGCTGAGGCTGACGTAGTCGTCGAACCAGCGGTTGCGCGACGTGAGGGAGGCTCGCGCGAGCACGGACGGGAATCCGCCCGCGGTCACGCTGTCGATGTACTCCTCGCGGGTCGTCGCCGACGGACGCGCTGCGGCCACGGCGGCGGCCGGGTCGGCGAACAGGTCGTCGAGGAGATGTTCGTGAATCCCGCGGAGCTCACCCTGCGACAGCGGGTAGACGGGCAGCCGGTGCAGAATCTCTGACCGCCGCGTCGCGGTTGGCCAGGTCGTCGAGATCGACCAGCTCCGCACCGATATCGGCGGCGAGGCTCCTGAGCAGAGTCGACTTCCCCACGGATCGAGGACCCTGGAGGAGTACGACGGGTTCCGCCGCCATCCTGCTCGCGACGATCCGTGCCAGTCGTCGCGGCACCAGTCCGTGCAGCCGGGTGCCCATGGCCGCAAGTCCAGTGGACTCACGGACTTGGAGCCGCTCGAATGCCGGATCTGGAGGGCCTCAAGGCAGGCTGGAGGGCCTCAAGGCAGGCTGGAGGGCCTCAAGGCAGGCTGGAGGGCCTCAAGGCAGGGATTTGGAGGGCTCCGAGCTGAGCCTGTGGCGGCCTCGACGGAGCAGTACCGAGAGCACGTGCATGCACAGGTATCCCGCCGCTGACCTGCTTCCGGCCGGCATGCGAAGGTTGAAGCACGCGGAGCCGGCAGGTGGGTCCGAGAGCGACCGGCAGGCTGGTCCAGGGCGCCAGAGCATGCGAGGTGATGGTGGGCAGCCGCAACCGTGAACGACGTAAGGCCAAGCAGAAGGCCCGCGCGAGCCGCGGCCGCGCTCAGGCGGCCGGCTCTGGCCCGGGGGCGTTCTTCCAGCAGGAACGCAGCCAGCGGGAGTCGCTCGCGGAGGCGATCGACATGNTGGTCGCGACGACGCTGAACGCCAGGAGCGACCAGGATGACGCGGTGGTGGCGGAGTGCCTGGGGGCGCTGGTCGCCGCGCCGGGCGGGCCGATCGGACGCCGGGCCGTCAACCGATCCCTGACCGGCTGGGTCGACCGCGCCGTCGGGGGGCTCTGGCAGGGCGGCTGGCAGCCGGTGGACCTGCACCGGATCGTGACCCGTCGGGCTGGCCAGCGGCCCGCGCGGCTCGTCGTCGACGCCATCGCTCTGCAGATGCGTCAGTACGCGGCCGCGACTGTCGACGAGCGGTGGAAGGCGCAGCTTCAGGTGCTCGACGCCACCGTGTGGTGGGATCACGACGACGCGTGGCTGGACGCCTGGGGCGACCGGGAGGGGCGGGACCGGGCGCAGGTGCTCGTCGACATGCTCGATCTGCTCGCCGAACTGCACTCCCTGCCCAGGATCGAACTTCTCTGCCCCCTACCTGGCACCGCGCGACGCGCCCCCCACGGCCTCGGGAACGGCCAAGGGAACGGGAACGCTCGGCGAGCCGAGGGTGGCCAGCCGGCCGGATCGACGTCCGACCCGAGCGCCGACCCGAGTGCCAACCCGCGCATGCTCGACAAGGTCCGCGCGCTGCTGGCGAAGGCCGAGTCGACCGAGTTCGCCGAGGAGGCCGAGGCGCTCACCGCCAAGGCGCAGGAGTTCATGGCCCGGCACAGCATCGACGAGGCGCTGCTCGCGGCGGGGGAGGGGTCCCGCGAGCAGCCGGCCGGCTGCCGGGTCGGCATCGACAATCCCTACGAGGCGGCCAAGGCCAGCCTGCTCGACGTGGTCGCCGGCGCGAACCGGTGCCGTTCGGTGTGGGCCAAGGAGCTCGGGTTCGCGACGGTGGTCGGTTTCCAGCCCGACCTCGACGCCGTGGAGCTGCTCTACACGTCGCTGCTGGTCCAGGCGACCGCGGCGATGATGAGGGCCGGGTCCCGCCAGGACCGCGCGGGACGATCCCGCACCCGGTCGTTCCGCCAGTCGTTCCTCGCCTCGTTCGCGGTCCGCATCGGCGAACGCCTGATGGCCGCGACCGAGCAGGCGAGCGAGCAGGCCGCGGCCGAGACGGGTGACGGCCGCCTGCTGCCCGTGCTCGCCGCCCGCACGGACTCCGTCCGGGAGGCGACCGAGACGATGTTCCCGGAGATCATCTCCCGCGCGGTGAGCGCGACCGACGGCGAGGGATGGGCCTCCGGCCGGGCCGCCGCCGACCTCGCCTCCCTGCACACCCGCGAGGAGGTGACCGCCGACCCACGCGGATAGCGCGACCGCGCCGGTCTGGCGGCAGCGGTGATCTGGCGGCAGCGGTGGTCTCCCTGTTGCTCTTGGTGGTCTGCAGGCGGCGGACAGCATTTGCTTCAAAGATGATCCAGATGGCTCCGACGCGGCGTACGCTGACCGAGCACTGTCCGTCTGCAGACATGACCGGAGGACACATGGCCCTGACCGACGCCGACATCCGGGTTCCCATCGAGGTACGTGACCGGCTCGCCCGCATCGCCTCTGCGGAGGGAATGTCCCTGCGGACCTACCTCACCCGCCTCTCCGACTCCGCGATGACCCCGGGCGAGCGCGCCGAGCGGTCCATGCGCACGCGGGACATCCTGCGTGCCTGGAACGGCTACAACCCGACGGAGGCGGAGATCGCGGAGATCGATGCCAAGCTCGATCCGATGCTCGACCGAGTCCGCCGGTGAGCGCGCCGGCACACGTCGTGCTCGACCAGACGGCGATGCTCGCCCTCGGCGGCGGCAACGTCGCCGCCTCGCGTCTGGTCGCCCGGGCCGACCGCGGGGATGATCTGTACCTGTACGCCCCGGCGTGCGCACTGGTCGAAGCGGACCGGGCCCGTCGGGGCGTGGCCGAGCACATCGCCTCCCTGGCGGCGGTGATCGTGCTGGATCTCGACCTGCCCGCCGCCCTCGCCGTCGCCCGCGAGGAGAACTGGGCCACCGCCCACACCCGCTACGCGGCCACGCCGACGCCGGAGCGCATCGACGGCGCCGCGGTCGCGACCGCCACCCCGGAGCACTGGCAGGACCAACCGTTCGACCTCATCAACCTCGCGCAGTGACCTGAACTTCGCGCAGTGACCAGGCCGAGCCGGGTGGCCGCTCGGCACCCGGCTCGGCCGGCCAGCCCGACTTGCCGGCCGTCCAGTCGACCGCGGCGGTATCGCCGGCTGGCACCTCGGGCAGGATCTCCGTCACGCAGTCACCTCCTCGCCGATCGCTGACGCGCGGATCGCGATCGTGACCCCGTCGCCCGCGGCTGGATCGACGGCGCAGTGCAGCCCGAGGTCGATGATGCGGCCGTCGCGGGCGTTCCATTCGCGGGCGCCGTCGTCGCGGCCGAGGATCGAGCCGAGCGCGTCGATCGTCGCCTTCCACAGGTTGGGCCAGGCGCGGCGAGGACCGACGACAAACGCGAGCTGGAGCGCGACACCGCGGCCCGACAACGGGCTGGCGGCGGTGATCTGGTCGCGTACCTGCTCCTTGAAAGCGGTTGTGTCGGCCGACGCCGTCGTGGTCACCTCGAACGTGTACGTCCCGCACGGGTCGTCGACGGGGACCGCCGCACCAACTCCTACTGACGACGTCGCCGCGTGACGCTTGGTCGCCCATATGGAGGCGAAGGCCCGGCCCGTCCGTTCCGTCAGCTTCGGCACGAGCGGGAACAGGTAGTTGTCGAGATCGTTCAGCGCGTACAGCGGCACGGTGTCGGCCAGCCCGACATCGAGTCGTAAGGCGAGCGGGCCGGAGGTCGCGCGGACGTTCTCGGCGACGGCCGCGTACACACCGTCGATGAAGGCGGCCGACCGTGCCTGGCCGGGCGACCCCGCCCTGTCCCAGCTCGCGAGCGCGGGATCAACACCGAGCGTGCTGTCCCCGGGGTGGGGCCGTGCGTAGAAGACAGGCACCGTCACTTGCCGACCGTAACGCCGCCACGGACACGTCCGTGCCGTGTTCACTGGCTGGTGCCGATCGCGGCGATCCCGTTCCGAACCGGCCGACGTCCAGCGTCTCCGGGGATCAGGGCGCGGTGTTGTCCTGCACCCCGGGGGCCTTCCGGGCGCGGGCGCGGCGCACCGCCTCGTCCACCAGCATCCGAGACAACTGCGCAACCTTGAGGTGCTGGGACTGGCTCATCGCCCGCAGCCGCTCGAACGCTTCCTCGGGGTCGCTCCCCGTGCGGCTCATGATGACCCCCAGCGCCTGGTCGATGACAGCACGGCTGGTCAACGCCTCCTGCAACTGGGCGGCCAGTCGCTGCGACTGCGCCAGGACCTGGGTGTTGTGTACCGATACCGCCGCCGGCTGGGCGAAGAGCTCACCGATCCGGATCGCCTTGGGCCCGAACGCGTCCTTGGCATGGGCGTAGACGTTCATCGCTCCCACCACCCGAGCAGGCAGCAGCAACGGCAGTGAGAGCACGCTGTGCACTCCCATCCGCCCGACCCGCGGGCCGAACCGTGGCCAGCGTGTCTCCCCACCCAGCGACCCCGACCACTGCGTGCGCCCCGACTGGACCGCCAGCAGGCACGGTCCCTCGCCCAGCCGGTACTGCACGTTGTCCACCGCCTGCACGAATTCGGCACTGGCCACCACCGTCTGGGCCCGGTTGTCCTCCAGCATCGTGAGGCCGGCACCCTCCGCCCCCGGAATCGCCTGTACCGCGAACTCCGCGATATTGATCAGCGTTTCGCGCACCGGCCGGAGCCCCGCCAACAGCCCCGACAGTCCCGCCAGGCTCGCCGCCAGATCGTCGTCCACAGCAGCAGCCCCTCACCGGTCAGCGCCGAATCACCTCGCCGCGCCTCGAACCGTAGACCAGAAAGTCACCCGCACGCGGCGCCGGACGAGGCACCTTCGTCACCGAGCGCGAAGGCCATCAACGTCTCGGGTGGAGGAGGGGGCGTAGCCTGAGGATGCTGAGAACCAGCCGACCCGGGTCGGGGACTGCCGCCCACGCCGCACCCCGCGAGCATGACTGCTCACCGCCGGGCATCCCGGTGACCGCCCCGCGGGAGCCACCCATGCCGTCCGAACACGTGCCCACCTCAGTGCGGCCCGAACCGCTAGCGGAGCTCGGCAGCTACTACGGAACGTACCGTGGCAAAACCGCCTACGCCCGGGAGACCAGCGCCGGGAGCTGGCAGGTCAAGGTCCACGATCCGACCAACCGTCTCGCCGGCCACGACGGCTGGCTGATGCTCGGCACCGGCTGGTCGACGCTGCCCGAGGCGTGTGCCGCCACCGGCCTGCGCTGAGCGGTGACGCCCCTGCCCTCAGCCCATTCCGCGACGAGACGGTGATCGCCACCCCGCTGGCCCACACCCTCGGCTTCCGCCCGCCGCCGGGGGCGTTCTTCACCGCCGCCGAGTGGGCCGACCAGCGGCCCACCCACCGCTGACGCGCTGCCCGCAGGCAGGTCTGGTCCAGGCGACCGTGGCGATGTCGCCCCGTCCGGTGGACGTGGCTCAACGCTGATCCCGGGCATTGTCTATGCTGGCGCTCGCGGCCCACCAGTAGATCTTCGAGAGTCGATCTTAACCCGACCATGGCGAGCGCGGAGGATCGGATCGACGCGCGGGCACAGGCCGTCCCGGTCCGCCAGTGCGTCGGTTGCTGGTTAGGCGATGTTGAGGTGGATGTTGCCGATGCGGGCGACGATGTCGAGGTGGCCGCCGAGGCCGGTGATGTAGGTGCGCAGAACATCCAGTCCCGTGGCGGTGCCGTTCTCGATCTGGCTGATCCTCGCCTGGGTCAGGCCGGTGGCTTCGGCGAGCTGTGCCTGGGTGAGGCCGAGTTGATTGCGGATCTCGGCGAGTTGCGCGCCGCTGACGGAGGCGAGCATCTGGCTTCGCATCTCAGCGCGGCGGGCTGTCCGCGCGGCGCTGTCCCACTCGGGATCGGTCGCGCGGGCGCGGGCCTTGATATCACGCCAGTTCGACGGTGTGGTCATGATCCCTCCTGTTCCTTCAGTCAGACTTATGTCGAGCCCGCTTCGCCGAGCTCCCAGGGATGCGACGAGCTGTCATCCCCTCAGCGACATCCTCTGGGTCATCAGGGCGCGCCGCGGTTCCGTGGAATCTGCATGACCATGTCAAGTGGTCGTGGTCGAGGTGGTGGGTTGGTGCGGTGGGAGGACCGGTCCGAGGTCACCGGCGGCGCGTCGGTGGTATCCGGGGTCGAGCGGGTCGCTGGGGGCGATCGCGGAGCGTGGCGACCGGGGGTGGGTGTTCGGGCTGGATGCGTGGGAGAGCAAGCCTCAAGCCTGCCGTGGGACGTGCATGTGGTCGGCGACATCCGCCTGGGTGAGGCTCTGACGCCAGCGCATCTCGGCGAGCCGATGTGCGCGGTTCTCCGCTATGAGCAGCCTCGCCCTTGCCTCAACCTCTGAGGGACACCGTCCAGGCGCCGTACTCGCGGGCCACGTCGGTGATTGTCAGGGTGCCCGACCGGGTCGGGTCGTGCGTGCTCAGGGCCTGATCGAGCGGGGTGATCAGCATGTCCTCGAGTGCGGAGCCGATGCTGTGGTCGTCGAGGTGCGGGTCGGCGGTGAGCTCGACGAAGAGGCGGGCACGGGCGCGCGGGCCGAGGGTGAGATCGATGCCCTGTTCGGTGCGCAGGCGGGCGACGAGCCGGCCGACGAGCAGATCGACGATCTGCCCGATGTCGGCGCGGTCATGGTGGTTCGGCACCACACAATTGTCGCCGGGGATGGTGAAGCTCAGGCCGGTTCAGGCCAGGCTCGGAAACAGCCATGCACCGCCTCCGACGACGCTCGGCGTAGGCGAACGCGCGAGGAACTCGTCTCACGTGCTCGATCGTGCCGGGCCGGCGGACGACGCTGTCGCGGGAGCGGTGAGGTCGTAGACGGCCTCGCCGCCGATCGTCGTCGCCTTGTAGTGCTGCTGGACCCAGGTGCTGATCGTGCCGCCCGGCCCGCCGGACCGGCCACCGAACCCGCCGAACCCGCTGGCGCCGCCGGTTTGGCTGGCGCCGATGAAGTAGTGCACCCGGCCCGCGTGGACGTCGTTCTCGAACTGGGTCAGGGTGGGCGCCGGGTCGCGCCCGGTGAAGCCGCCGATGGCCATCACCGAGGTGTCCGAGGCGAGTTCGAGGCTGGCCGCGGCCGAGGATCCCTGCACTGCGGCAGCCCACCGGTAGCCGTGGCTGGCCTTCAGCAGCGACGCCAGCCGGGCGTTCGTGGCGCCGAACCCGCCGAACCCGCCACCGAACCCGCCGGCGCGTCGGCCGCCCGCCGCCGCGGAGCCGCCGAACGCGCCGAGGCGACCGAAACCGCTGTTTCCACCGCGGCCGCCGCGGACCACGGGCCCGGCCGTCGGCTGGCCTCCGGACTGCGGGATCGTGGCGGTGACGGCCGCGAACGCCGCCGGGCCACCGAGGACGGCGACGGTTCCGCAGACCGCGACAGCGATGGCCATCCGTCCGACGAGCGCGCGCCGGATCAGCAACGCCGCCGTTGCGGCAACGGCGGCCACCGTCACCACCACCCGCAGCCAGGGATACCAGGACGGGGTGCGGTCCAGCAGGGTGAACGACCAGGCTCCGGTCGCCGCGACCGCGGCGGCCAGCAGCAGCCGGCTCGTCCACTGCTGCCTGGTGTCCCACAGCGTCCACGTACCGACGCCGACCAGCCCGGCGATGCCCGGCGCGATCGACGCCGTGTAGTAGGGATGGAAGGTTCCCTGCGCGAAGCTCAGCACGATCGACGTCACGATCATCCAGGCGCCCCACAGGAGCAGCGCGGCCCGTGTCCGGTCCGTGCGCGGCGCCCGCCGGGTCACCCACAGGCCGCTGAGGAGCAGGATCAGCGCGCCCGGGATCAGCCAGGAGACCTGGCCGCCGATCTGGTCGCCGAACAGCCGCTCCCAGCCGGCGCCGCCCCCGAACCCGCCGCCGCCCCCGCCACGACCACCGCGGCCGCCCAGCGCGGCCTGCACCCGTTCGGTCAGCTGCGGATCGCGCCTGGCCAGCTCGCTCAGGTTCGCCCGGCCGCCGCCGAACCCACCGCCGCCACCGCCGCGGTTGCCGTCACCGCCGAAGATCCGGCCCACGCCGTTGTAGCCGAAGGCCAGGCCGAGCGCGCTGTTGTCGGTGGAACCGCCGATGTAAGGACGCGAACCCTTCGGCCACAGTTCGACCGTCGCCACCCACCAGCCGGCGGCGACCACGATCGCCAGCCCGCCCGCGAGCAGCTGCCACACCCGCCGCCACCAGCCGGTCGGCGCGGCGATCAGGTAGACCAGCGCGAACGCGGGCAGCACCAGGAAACCCTGCAGCGTCTTCGTCAGGAAGGCCAGGCCGAGCGCGGCGCCGGTCGCCGCCATCCACTTCGTCGACGCCTCCTCGAGCGCGCGGACCAGGCAGTATCCGGCCAGGACGAGGACGAAGGTGAGCAGGCCGTCCGGGTTGTCGAAGCGCAACATCAGCGCCGCCACCGGGGTGAGCGCCAGCGCGGAGCCGGCCAGCAGGCCGGCGACGGGGCCGAACCACCTGCGCACGGCCGCGAACATCAGGCCGACCGCGGCCACGCCGCCCAGCGCCTGCGGAACGAGCATGCTCCAGCTCGAAAAGCCGAAGATCCGCCCGGACAGCGCCATCGCCCACAGCGACGCCGGCGGCTTGTCGACCGTGATGAAGTTCCCGGAGTCGAGCGATCCGAACAGCAACGCCTTCCAGCTCTTCGTCCCGGCCTGGACCGCCGCCGCGTAGAAGCTGTTCGCATAGCCCGAGGCGCCCAGGTCCCAGATGTAGAGCACCGCCGCCGCGGCGAGCAGCCCGACGAGCGCCGGCCGGGCCCACACCGGATCCGCCGGCCGGCCGCGCACCGCCCGCCGCCACCGGCTCCCCGGCGGCGGATCGCCCGCGCCGACGGGCGCCCCCGGCGCAGCGGCGTGATCGCCGTGATCGCCGTCGCGACCGTCGCGCGTCGCCGGAACCGCCGGGGCGTCGCCGCTGACCGCGGCGCTGGGCAGGACCGTCGCGCTGGAGGTGTCCTCTGGCTGCGTCATACGTCAGATACTCACTGTGCAACCTGTGCGCAAGCTGAGAGTGATCGGATGCGCCGCCGCCGCCGTCGGCGGCGACTCTCGCAGCGCCTCGGTGAGGGGATCGACGTCTCGCTCGCCGGCCCCGCCTCCGGGATCCTCGGTCTCCTCGCCGTCGGGGCCTGGCCGTCGCCGGGCTGGGTGTGCGCCTGATCAGGTGACCGACCTGCTGCGACCTCGGTTCAGAGGAAGACGCGGGCGATGTCCAGCCAGGTCCGCGCGTCCTCGCCGGTTGCCGTCAGGTCGGTGTCGCCGCGGGGCCGGCGTTGGGTGACGCGGAGACAGAAGTCGAACGCGCTGCCCTGCACGCGTTGGGCGGCGTCCTCCTGGCCATGGGCCCAGGTTTCCATCAGGCGCAGCGGTGCCATGAGCGCCGGGGTGAGGGTGGACCCGAACCAGGGGAACTCGTGGTCTGGCGGTACGTCCTGCAGGGCCGCCTGCACGCCGGCTCGGCCGGCGCGCCACCGGTGCAGAAGCACCGAGCGCGGTTGGGCCGCTATCCACCTCGGACACGTCGAGGTCGTAGTTCAGCATCAGGCATCACCTCCGCGCATGGCGACATTGATGCCCGCGCCGAAGAAGGACAATGCTGCCGAGGCGAAAACCTCTGGTGCTTCTTCGGGGACGGGACCGCACGGCGCTCGGGATCGAAGGCGACAGGGTGCGGTATCCGCCCGCGTCACCTGGTTGGGGGTGCCTCGTAGAGCTCGCCGNGGATGATGGCCGGCAGAACCACGCCCTGGTTTAGGCGTTTACGATCGGCTGGCTTCGTCCAGCCGCCGCCGAGCCTGGTCCTCCCGCGCCTACCCGCAGATGGCCTCGACGGTGAGGGCTTCCCCGGTCCGCTCCTGGACCGTAGCAACGTCCGCGAGTCGGGTCAGGCTGCTCCGGCGGCCCGTGGTCCTCATGCGGTGGCAGTCGCCAGTGCCGCCGCACGAGCAGGCCGCCGATCCCGAGGACGTCGTCGAGTAGTCGCTGCCATGGTCGAGTTCGTCGGCGGTGTAGTCGATCAGGACCTTGATCTCCACGTCACGCGTGCCCGGCTCCGCCGTCATGAGGAATCCCACCACACCAGTGCCCTCGGCGCTGCCGCGGAAGACGTCCACACCGCCGCCGTCCGCGGCCACCGGGGAGTTTCAGGCATCGTCACTGCCGTCTGCCAGAGGGCCACGTGGGAGATCATGGCCGCGACGTGGCCTGGTCCCCTGGCCGGACCAGCCTGGCGTTCCAGGGCCGTCGAGTCCGAGTTTCGCCAACCGGGCTGCGATCGCGCCTCGGCCACGCTGATGGCCGGCGATCATTTCCCGCAACGTCCAGTGCGCCTCATGCTCCTGGCGGAGCTGGTCGTCCTCCTCGGGTGACCACGGCTCCCCGTGACGGGGATGGTCCCGTCGCTTCCGATCCAGCGCCTGCGTGGACGACGGCGCGGGCGACCAGTCCACCGCGACGAGATCGCCCACCGGATGGGTGGCCAGGACCTCGTCGTCCCGGCGCAGGTAGACCACACCGTCCAGGACCGACAGCGCGTCCGCCTCGACGAACTTCTCCACCACCTCACCGCTGACGCGGACCTCCACCCGTGCCCGCGGTCCAGCCGCGCGGCGCGAGAGACTTTCCACCTCCTGCTCCAGGAGGGCCGACCAGGCCCCGCCCGTCGGCGTCGCGGCCACCAGCCGCCAACCCGCCTGGCCCAGCGAGTTCAGTGTCTCCACGAGACTCTCGGCATCACCGGTCACCATCTGATAGCGAAACTGGCTCATTCGGTAATTGTCGTAGATCGGTGCGCACGGTCCACTGGATAGCGGCCAGGGGCGCGTCGCCGTCGGCGAGATTCGACATGAATCCAGCCTCCTTGTCGGGAACATCAGTATTCTGCCAGTCGGCAAGCTATCGCGGGCTGATGTCCGCTCCGGACGAGCGCAATGTTGTTTCCCGCGGAATGGACCTGTCGCAACGAAAGTTCGTTCGCGGCTCCTGGTTTTGGCCGATGAGTTCGGTGAGGGCGCGGGTATGCCGTCCTTCATCCGCCGGACTGATACCGGCGGCCGAGGTTCAGCGCGTCGCCGCCCCGGGGGTCGATGCCGCCGACGCGGTCGATCGAGTAGCGCAGGATGAGGCCCTCGCCCTTCGAGCCTGGGAATTCGGCCTCCGGGCTTAGGTAGACCTTCGCCAGGTCGTTCAGCAGGTCCCAGGCGCCGCCGGTCGTGACGGTAGGGTCGCGCGCAGGACGGTGTACTCGGCCAGGTAGGCTTCCGGCGCCCTCGGCGCGGAGAAGGAAAGCACCACGCGGGGATCGCGTTCCACGTTGCGCACCTTCACGTAGCGGCCCCTATGGCCGCTGACGATGTCGTCCCCGTCCAGGCCCGATCGCGCAGACGATCCACCCCTTAACATTCCGGTGTGACCGGCTACCGTCACCGATCAAGCCGCAGGTGATCGCAGGGCGGAGAGCAGTCAGATGACCGTGCCGGGCAAGGTCCCTGAGTGGGGAGAGGACGGCGATGTCAGCGGAACCGGTTGACCCGACAGGCGACGCCGCCACCGGACGCGATCCGGGCCGTCCGTCGCCGCCTGATCCCCAGCCGGCCATAGACGCCGCCGCGGCGCCGCCGGTGGACGCGGACTCAGAGCCGGACGCCGAGCCTGGCGCGCCCGAGCCGACGGACGACGACCGGAAGTCCACCCGCCCGCTCGACTGGGACGGCTCCTTCAGCCGCACCTGGAACTCCCGCTACGGGCCGCGGCTGGACCAACCAGCTCACCGCCGAGCAGGAACGCGAGTGGGAGGACGAGGAGTTCCGGTGTTTTCGGCAGGAGACGGTGGAGCAGATGAACGCGGAGTCGACGCGGGAGGAAGCGCGGCTGCGGGAGGAAGAGCAGGGGTCGGCCTCGTCTGAGCCGAGGACTCGTCGCACTCGGAGATGTGCTCGAGCCGGTCCTGCGGCCGTCGGAGGGGTTGCAGTTTTGTCGCAGTGGGTCACTAAGCTCTAGCTTCAGCATGGATCGGCCGGTCAGGAGGTGACGCAGCGGATGACGCTGCGGCTCCGCAGGGGTGGGGACCGATCAGGGGGACTGATCAGGAGGTGGGGGCTTCGTGAGCGCGGTGATCGACAACCCGATCATCAATAAGCCATATGAGGCGCCCGCTCTGCACTGGCGGTTCGACGACAACGGGCTGATCAGTGATGAGACAGTGCCTGGCCGGCGTCCGAGCGAGTACTGGAGCCCGGTACCCGGCGTGCGCAAGGTCAAGGGCAAGGCCGTCCAGGGCGAGCTGGACCTCAACGTCACCGGTGAGCGCCGGAAGGTCAACGAGGAGATCAACCAGATCCGCACTCGGGTGGATCGGTGGCGGGCGCTCGGGTACCCGAACGTCACGCCGACGACGCGGCGGCTGCTGGAGTACTGGTCGGACCCCGAGCGGGACAACAAAGTGCTGTTCTGCCAGCGGGAGGCCGTCGAGACTGCGATCTACATCGCGGAGGCGGCGCAGCGCGAAGGCGACACCTGGGTGCGCAACCACCTCACCGAGCGCAACGATGACCACAACGACGGGCTGCCGCGTGTCGCGTTGAAGATGGCGACCGGCTCGGGCAAGACCGTGGTCATGGCGATGCTGATCACCTGGCAGACCCTGAACAAGGTGGCGAGCCCGCAGGATGCCCGATTCACGCGCCGGTTTCTGATCGTCACTCCGGGTATCACGATCCGTGACCGGCTGCGGGTGCTGATACCGAGNGACGAGGGCAACTACTACAAACTGCGTGATCTTGTTCCGGGTGACCTCGTGGTGCCGCTGCGCCGAGCCGAAATCGTGATCACCAACTTCCACTCCTTCCTGTACAGGGCGACGAAGGAGGGGAAGGCGATCTCGACGAACACCAAGCTCTACCTCAAGGGCGACCGGCCGGTCGGTGACGTGGCCGGGGTGTTCACCGAGACCTCGGAGCAGATGGTCAACAGGGTGCTGCGCGAGTTCAGCGGCGGCCGGTCGTCCGAGATCATCGTCATCAACGACGAAGCCCACCACTGCTACCGCGGCCGCACGGTCCCGGTCGATGAGTCGGCGACCATCGAGCAGGAGCTGAAGGGAGACGACAAGAAGGAGGCGACGGCCCGCAACGACGAGG
This sequence comes from Frankia sp. ACN1ag, assembly GCF_001414035.1. NCBI lineage: Bacteria > Bacillati > Actinomycetota > Actinomycetes > Frankiales > Frankiaceae > Frankia > Frankia sp. ACN1ag. Next base: position 76,059 of record NZ_LJPA01000033.1, read on the forward strand.
CGAAGCGCTGGTTCGCTGGCCTGCGTGACGTCCAGCGCAAGACCGGGATCAAGACGATCTACGATCTGTCCGCGACCCCGTTCTTCCTGAAAGGCTCCGGCTACCCCGAGGGGTACCTGTTCCCGTGGGTGGTCTCGGACTTCTCGCTGATGGACGCGATTGAGGCTGGCATCGTCAAGATCCCAAGGGTGCCGGTGGACGACAACGCGGCCGGGGACGACGTCGCCTACCGACAGTTGTGGTCGAAGGTAGGCACTCTCCTGCCGAAGCGGGCGCCGAAGGGCGGCCAGCCGCCTGCCGCGGCGCAGGGCCTGCCGGGCGTGCTCGAGGGTGCGCTGCGTAGCCTCTACGGCCACTATGAGAAGGCGTACCAGCGATGGGAACGGGACGGCATCGCCGGGGAGACACCGCCGGTCTTCATCGTCGTGTGTAACAACACCGCAGTCTCGAAGCTGGTCTTCGACTACATCGCCGGCTACGCCACCGCCGGCGAAGACGGCGAGTCACTCACGCCGGGCCAGCTTCCACTGTTCTCCAACGCGGAGCACGGGCGGTGGGTGAAGCGTCCGCGCACGATCCTGGTCGACTCCGTCCAACTGGAGTCCGGGGAAGGCCTGCAGAAGGACTTCCGTGAGGTGGCCGCCGCCGAGATCGAGGCGTTCAAGCGGGAGTACGCAGCCCGCACTCGGCGGGACGTGGAGGACCTCGACGACGGTGACCTGCTGCGCGAGGTGATGAACACCGTCGGCAAGTCGGACCGACTCGGCTCCGGAGTGCGCTGCGTCGTGTCGGTGTCGATGCTGACCGAGGGCTGGGACGCGAACACTGTCACCCACATTCTCGGCGTGCGGGCGTTCGGATCGCAGCTGCTGTGCGAGCAGGTCGTTGGTCGCGGCCTGCGCCGCCGTTCGTACACGGTGAACGCGCAGGGCTTCTTTGATCCCGAGTACGCCGAGGTATACGGCGTGCCGTTCTCGTTCATCCGTACCGAGGCGGACCCCAGGGAGACCGCGCCGCGCCGGACCCCGGTGCACGTCCGGGCGCTGGACGACCGCTCTGAGCTGCGGATCCGCTTCCCGCGCCTGGACGGTTACCGGCAGGAGGAGTCCGACAGTTGGCCATACGCGGAGTTCGGGGACGAACATCTGATGCGGCTTGAACCGGACGTCGCGTCGTGGACGAAAAGCAGCGGCATCGTCGGCGCGCAGGCCGAGCACGACCTGGACGACTACCGCTCCACCCGGCCGGCTCAGATCGCCTTTGAGCTGGCAAGACGCCTGGTCCACAGCCACTTCACCGACGGCGCCGGCGGCGTGCGGACGTGGATGTTCCCGCACATGGCGCGCATCGCCCGGGACTGGCTGGACGAGTGCGTGACGCTCGCGCCCGACGCCTTCCTCGGCCAGCTACTACTCGCCGAGCGCGCCCAGCAGGCAGCAAACCTCATCCAGCTTGCGGTGAACTGGGACACCAGCGGCCAGGCGCCGCGGATCACCCCGATCTTCCGCGCCTTCGACCCGGAGGGCTCGACAGACAACGTCGACTTCTTTACCTCACGCAAGGTGTGGCCGACCGATCCGAAGAAGTCCCCGGTGAACTACGTCGTGCTCGATGGGATGCACGGCGAGGGCAACACTTGGGAACAGGAGGTGGCACAGGAGCTCGAGATGCTACCGCAGGTCGCCTCCTACGTCAAAAACGACCACCTTGAGTTCGAGATCCCCTACCTGCACGGTGCCCAGACCCGTCGTTACCGGCCAGATTTTCTGGTCCGGCTCAGGCGCCGCGAGGGCGACGTGGACCGGACACTGATCGTCGAGGTGTCCGGTTCGTTCAAGTCGTCCAACACGACGATGGCGGCGATGACGTCGAGCAAGGCGCTGACCGCCCGCGAGCGCTGGTGTGCGGCGGTCAACAACCACGGTGGCTTCGGTCGCTGGGGCTATATGGAAATCAAGAATCCGGTGACGGCCGGTGCCGACCTGCGCGAGGCGATCGAAGCGCTGTACGCAGACGCCGCGATCACCGGGCTGCCCACGTGAGAGCCCGCGCGTACGAGCCGTCACGAGAATTCCGCCTGGTAGGCCAGGCAGCAGCCGAGGAGAACCACCGCCATGCCGCCGCGTAAGCCCGCCAAAGCACCGACCCCGTCAACCGGCCAGGAGGTCGGCGCGATCCGGCATGCCGACAAGCGGCTCAACATCCCGACGGCCGACGCGCACGCGCACGACATGGTTACCGAAGAGGTCGAGCGGCCGATCCCGGTGGTCTACCCGCGCACCCCGCCGCTTTCCGACCGCGCCGCGCGTGACCGGACGCTCGATCCGCAGCTTGTCTGGAAAGGCAAGGACGAGCAGGACGCGACCGACCTGGAGATCGCGGCACCCCCGATCTACATTCAGGAGAAGGTCGAGCCTCAGTACCTGATCGAGGACCTGCGTGCAGATACCGCCCGCCGGGCCGGAACCAGCCGCGACCAGCCGGATCTGTTCGCCGACTTCGACGGCCTCGACAACGACTCGTTCGAGAGCGTTGAGTTCTACCAGCACCCCGCCAAATGGTCTAACCGCATGATCCTCGGCGACTCGCTGCAGGTGATGGCGTCCCTGTCCGAACGCGAGGATCTCCGCGGCAAGGTCCAGATGATCTTTCTCGACCCGCCGTACGGCATCAAGTTTAACTCCAACTGGCAGCCCTCGGTCGAAAATAGTAAGCCGAGAGATGGAAATCTTGAAGACGTGACCCGCGAAGTAGAACAGATCAAGGCGTTTCGGGATACTTGGCGGCTCGGAATTCATTCATACTTGTCTTACCTGCGAGATCGTCTGACGGTTGCCCGCGACCTACTGGCGGCATCCGGCAGTATTTTTGTTCAGATTGGCGACGAAAATGTCCATCTCGTACGGAGCCTTCTTGATGAGATTCTAGGGCGGGAAAACTTCGTCTCAATTATTACCATTCGAAAGACTTCTGGAGCCAGTAGTGATCTACTGGCAAATGTATCCGACTATCTAGTTTGGTATGCCAAGGAAAAAGACTCCGTCAAGTATCGAGAACTGTATACTCAAAAGATCCCCGGAGAGGAGGGGGCGGCATCCTACAATTTTATCGAAGAGCCGTCCGGTCGTCGACGCAAGGCTCTTCCGGCGGATCGTTCGGGCGACAAAATTCGATTTTATACCAACGATAATCTGACAAGCCAGCGACCTCCGGGCGACTTTCCTGTAGAATTTGAAGGAAGAATTCACCGGCCGACCACGGGGTATTGGAAGACCGGGGCTGAAGGGTTTGAGAAACTTAAACTCGCTTCCCGGGTTGCCCGGACGGGTCAAACGCTGCGATATGTTCGATTCCTAGACGATTTTCCCGTTGTAGCAAGAGGAAATATTTGGGATGACACTGGAACGGGTAGTTTTACCGACGAAAAGATCTACATAGTCCAGACTGGCAACAAAGTCATCGAGCGCTGCCTCTTGATGACCACCGATCCGGGAGATCTCGTCCTCGACCCAACGTGTGGATCAGGTACGACGGCGGTGGTGGCCGAGCAATGGGGTCGACGGTGGATCACTGTTGATACATCTCGGGTAGCGATCGCCCTTGCGCGCCAGCGAATTATGTCGACGAGGCTGCCCTATTACCTCCTCTCGGACTCCTCGGACGGGCGGCGAAAGGAAGCAGACCTCGCTGGCAGGGCGCCATCTAGCGGTCCGAATGTGGGCGATATTCGGCAGGGCTTCGTCTACCAGCGGGTTCCGCACGTGACGCTGAAGTCGATCGCGAACAACCCGGACATCAAAGCGGGGATGAGTCGGGAGGAGATCGACGCGGCGATCGCGCGGCACGCCGAGNCCGAGCTGCTCTACGACCGGCCGTACGAGGACAAGAAGAAGATTCGCGTCGCCGGCCCCTTCACCGTCGAGAGCCTCTCGCCGTACCGCTCGCTGATCCCCGCGAACGACGATCAGCGGCCACGCAGCGAGCGTGAGGGCGCGCAGGCCGCTGAGGCGGAATCGTTTGAGACGACGATCCTGGAGAACCTGCGCACGGCAGGTGTACAGAACGGGGTGAAGCAGGAGCGTCTCAAGTTCGACACGCTGGAGCGTCAGGGCGGCGACTACATCCAGGCGGTCGGTACTCGGGCCGGCGCGGGGAACGGGGCGCCGGAGCGGATTGCCGTCGCGATCGGTCCGCAGTACGGCACGGTCACGGCGGACTTCGTCCGGCGCGCGGCCCGGGAAGCGCTACGCGGCCAGGGCCATGATCTGCTGCTTGTCCTCGGCTTCGTGTTCGACAGCCAGGTGGGTGAGACCGCATCGGAGTTCCGTCCCGACGGAGGTGACTTCGCGACCACCGGCCGGACTCGGCAGATCGGCAAGATCGAGGTTCAGTCGGTGCGAATGAACCCCGACCTGGCGATGGGCAGCGAGCTACTGAAGAAGACCCGTGCCGCCAACCTGTTCACGATCTTCGGTGAGCCTGACATCAAGGTGGACCGGACTGACGATGGGTCGGTCGTCGTCGAACTGCTCGGCGTCGATGTCTACGATCCGACAACGGGGCAGATCCGGGCCAGCGACCCGTCGCGGATAGCGCTGTGGATGATCGACACCGAGTACAACGAGGACGCGTTCTTCGTCCGGCACTGCTACTTCACTGGTGGTAGAGACCCCTACGAGCGACTGTCGAAGGCGCTGAAGGCCGACATCGACGCGGACGCCTGGGCAAGCCTGAACTCGACCCGCTCTCGCCCGTTCCCGATCCCCTCCACCGGCAGGTTCGCAGTCAAGGTCATCAACAACTACGGCGACGAGGTCCTCAAGGTCATCGAGCTCTGACCGGCCGACCGGCCGGCGCCTCTCGGGGGGAGCACTGAACAGCGCATGAAGTACACCGACGCGCAGCGGCAGGCGATCGCCACTCTGGACGACCCGCTGCTGATCATTGCTTGCGCAGGGTCCGGTAAGACGCAGGTGATCTCGCAGCGGATCGTCGAGATCCTGCGCCAGCCCGGCGTGGAGCCGAGGAACATCGTCGCCTTCACGTTCACCGAGAAGGCTGCGGCCGAGCTGAAGGACCGGACACTCACCCTGATTGCCGAGCAGCTCGGCGAGGTCCGTGGCCTGGCCGACATGTACATCGGCACCATGCACGGCTTCGCCCGGGCGATCCTGCAGGACAAGGTGTCCGAGACCTTCAAGTACTCGATCCTCGACGAGATCCAAGGCCGGCTGTTCGCGGATCGCAACTACCGGAAGTCCGGCATGACTACGGCGCGGGTCGTCGCGAACGGCTCGTCGCGGTCTATGAAGCGCTACGTCGAGTCCCGGCTGTACCTGCACGTGATGGGCATCCTGCGGGAGGAGGACGTCAAGGTCGACGAGGTCCCCGAATCGTTGGACGAGGCACTCGGCCTCTACCGCAAACTGATCCACGACCATGACTTCTTCGATTACCCTGAGCTGCTGCGTACGGCCGTCGACATGCTCGAGTCGCAGCCCGACGACGATGTGGCCGGAGGGCTTGTGCGCCACGTCCGGGACACGATCCGCTATGTGGTCGTTGACGAGTACCAGGACACGAACCACATCCAGGAGCGGATCATCCGTGGACTGTGCCGGTTCGGGGCGAATCTGTGCGTCGTCGGCGATGACGATCAGACGATCTACCAGTGGCGTGGCAGCACGGTTGGCAACATTCAGACGTTCACCCGACGCTACCCGGGTGTAAGCAGTGTGACCCTGGACGCCAACTTTCGCTCCAGCCCCGCGGTCGTCTCGCTCGCCAAGTCGGCCATCGAATCGCTCGTCGCGGAGCGGCTGCCGAAGAACATGGTCGGCGGCGGCCACCAGGTCTTCCAACGCGGCGACCTGCTCGCGCTGGACTTCGCCGACCCGCAGACGGAGGCGGCCTGGATCTGCGACCGGATCACCGAGCTGCGCGGCACCGCCTTCCATGACACCGCCGACGCGCCGCCCCGCGGGCTGAGCTGGTCGGACATGGCGGTGCTGTTCCGCAGTGTGTCGAGGGACGCCGACCCCCTGGTCGACGAGCTCAAGCGGCGCGGCATCCCCTACATCATCAAGGGGCTGGCGCGGCTATTCGACGCCCCGGAGATTCAGGCCTGCGTCAGTTGCTTCGAGTACATCACCGACGAGACCGACGCCGCGGCGGTCCAAGCCGCGTGGCGGGCCGCGGACCTCGGCTTGGGTGACGCCGCACTTGCCGCCGGGCTGCGCATTCTGGACGAGGCGAAGGACTGGCAGCCGGGTAGCCGGTGGGGCTCCTACAACATCCAGCGGACCTACCTGAATTTTCTCGAGGCGCTCGGCCTGCGGGAGGAGACGGTGCCGTCCACCGACGGCGCCGTGCGGGGCGAGCTGGTCTTCTACAACCTCGGCAAGTTCAGCCAGGCGATCTCGGACTTCGAGCAGATCTACTTCCAGTCCGACCCGGCACAGAAGTACCAGACCTTCGTGAAGTGGCTGCGCTTCCACGCGCCGGACTACTACGCGGAAAGCGACGCCGACGTCGGCTACGCCACCCCCGACGCGGTCACGATCGCGACCGTCCACCAGGGGAAGGGCATGCAGTGGCCAGCGGTGTTCATCCCGGCGCTGCGCAGGAACAGATTCCCCTCGAAGCGGCAGGGAGGGACAAACGTCTTCCACGTGATCCCGGCGTCGACAGTTCCTGACGCTGACCGCTACCGCGGCACCTCCGAAGACGAGGCCCGGCTGTTCTACGTCGCGCTCACCAGGGCGCAGAAGTACCTCGCCTTGACATTCTCGCCGGGCGGATCGCGGCTGTACAACGCTCGCTCGCCGTTCTTCGACCTGGCCACCCGCAACGACAAGGTCCTCACCGCGGCTGTCCCGTACCGCGGCCTGCGGCTGGAGCCGCGTCCCCGCCACGAACTGCCCGATGTGACGCTCAGCTTCAGCGAGCTGAAGTACCTGTTCGAGTGCCCCTACCAGTTCAAGCTCCGGTTCCTCTACGGCTTCAACCCGCCGCTGCACGAGGCGCTCGGCTACGGCAAGTCGGTCCACGACGTGATGGCCGAAATCCACAAGAAAGCCATCGAGGGCACGTTCGCTACCGACGCCGAGGTCGCCGAGCTCGTGGACCGCCATCTGTCCGTCCCATTCGCCTACCCCGCACTGCGCGAGGACCTGCGTAACGCGGCGCGTAAGGCTGTCCGGCGCTACCTTGTCGAGAATGCCGAGGCGCTGCCGCGCACCCTTCACAGCGAGCAGCAGGTCCAGGTGCGCATCGCCCCCGGCATTACCGTCGACGGCCGCATCGACCTCATCCGCCGCCTGGACACCGACGAGATCTCCATCGTCGACTTCAAGTCCACCGAGCGCGCGCAGGCCGAGGATGTCACCCGTGACCAGCTACATATATGGGTCTTCGAAGTTGACCGGGGNGAGGTGTGGGGCTCGCGTCCGGCTTGGTGGCTGTGCGTGATGCTGGTCTGGTGTGGCCTGGGTGTAGGACGCTGGCGTGTCGTGGCGTGAAAAGACCCNCAACCCNTGGTGATCTTGGTTGTTCTGACGCAATCAGGACACCGTGGGGTTACGGGCTTGGACGATCATACGAGTGACGCGACGTTGTTGCTGGACCTCGACGGGATGGCGGTGGAGCGGGTCGAGCGGTTGGCCGACGGGTCGCGGGTGGCGTGGCTGGTGACCGCAGACGAGGCGGCGCGGGCGTGTCCGGGCTGCGGGGTGTTCTCGGGGCGGGTGAAGGGCGTGGTG